>CALVZF010000049.1 GCA_944372455.1 uncultured Bacilli bacterium | reverse complement strand
AGAAAAGACCTTGGAGGATATCCTCGACTTTCACGTTAGATTTGAAAGGATCCACCCCTTCCAGGATGGCAACGGCCGTGTGGGCAGGCTGATCATGTTTAAGGAATGCCTGAAATATGATATTGTCCCATTTATCATTGAAGACGATCTGAAACTGTTCTATTACCGCGGATTGAAAGAATGGGACCGGGAAAAAGGCTATCTGACCGATACTTGTCTGACTGCACAGGATCGGTATAAAGCGTATTTGGATTATTTTCGGATCGTATATTGACCAATTGCCCTCGCGGAGAAGCTCCGCGAGGGCAATATGCTTTTATACAGGTCTTGTATGTTCTCTGTTTTATTTTAGATATCTGTCAAAGAATCCGATCATCAGATCCTTCACTGAATCCTGGAAGAATTCCCGGGTGCCATGTCCTGCATGCTTCACGATGTAATACTCTGTCTGGGGCTCCAGTCCGACTTCCACAAGTTTTTCATACAGGTGATCGCTGCTTAGCTCAATGGGGACCACTGGATCATTATCGCCGTGAAGGATCAGCATCGGGCAGACGCCTGCGTGGATGTAATTTAGCGGATTGGCCTTTGCAGAACGTTCCACCATTGTTTCCGGATCGCCTCCGACTAACGCGCCGCCATGAGTCTCCTCCAGTTTATGCCAGCGAAACTTGGGATCGGAGAGTTTTGCCCTCTCATTCAGCATCAGAGCCGTTACATCTGTCGGACCGAACATATTGCAGCAAGCCTGCACATGGGAGGAGTATCCCTTCCACTCGTCCGTATCATGATCATCCAGATTCAGGGCTGCCCACACTGCCAGATGTCCTCCTGCAGAACGGCCAAATACACCAATCCGCTCTGTGTCGATCTCATACTGGTCCGCATGGGCCCGCAGGAACCGGATCGCAGTCTTTACGTCGATGATCTGGTCTGGGAAATGGCCTTCGGCGCTGCTTCGGTAGTAAATGGAGGCTACCGCATATCCGGCCTTAACAAATTCACTCATTTCTCCCAGCATCAGATTCTTGTCCGCGCCTCTCCATCCGCCTCCCGGGATCCATACTAGGGCCGGCTTGGGTCTGTGATCCTCCTTCGGATCGTCTTCTCCGGCTGCCAGGCGCATTTCGCTGTTGCCATTCTGGAGCATGATGCTCATCTTTAATTCAAGAGGCTTCCCATCCATATCCGTCTGAACAGAATACACAAGATTGTCGATCAGATTAATAGTCTTTTTTTGAACTCCTGGGTCTATCATCTGTTTCATCAGCAGTTTCATTCCTTTCCACATATAATTTACCGGAATGCACGAAGTATGTCCAGAAGAGCTGCGGTCCACCCGGGCATTCCACAAACGCTCTTATCCATAGATTGGGAAAAAGAGATTGATCCCGATGATCAGCGAAACCATCAGCAGGAGCAGCAGCGGGAGTGTAAACTTCATCAGCTTAAATGCGTTATGGTTCCCGATACCAAAAGCCATCATGGCGCCGCTGCACCCAGTGGGCATTACAATAGCGAACCACGCGGATACGCAGCAGGTCAATACGATCGCTTTTACATTCATGCCTCCTGCCAGCGCGGTAGACGCGGCAATCGGACTCATAAGCGCCATTGTCCCCATATTGGACATAAAATTCGTCATCAGGGTGCAGGCCACACAGAACACGATGGATACAAACAGCCCGCTGGGATTTCCGCCCAAGATTTTTAATACCGTTTCTCCGATCAATTCCCCTGCTCCCGTTACGGCAAGTGCGGTGGATACTGTACTCATCCCCGCTACCATCCAGATCATATCACCGGTCAATGTCTTTAAAACTTCCGGGATGCTTAATACATTGAAAATAATCAAAACGAGAAGTCCTGCCGCCGGGATCACGTTCGTGATATCGCTTCCCAACTGTTCCGTGAACATGAACCCTGCCATGATCGCCGCAAAGACACCAAAAATAAAACATTCATCTTTTTTGGAGATCGGTTCCGCATCCTTTACATCTTTTACCTGTCCCTCATCGATCGAACCATTGGGGATCAAGCGATACATGACTATACAATAGATAATGCACACGATCATCGGCAGGATCCCTGCCTTAAAATAATCCGTGATCCCTAATAGGTTCTCCGGGCCAACCAAGCCCTGATAATAGGAGTTGATCGTGCCGGGCATCGTAGCTCCCATCCCGATCGGGATCTTGGAGGTAGAAAGCGTGTTGATCGTCGCTACTAAAAACAGCATCCGTGCCGGGGAATACTCACTATCGTCATCCAATGTCTGTAAAAAAAGGAGCATTACCGAGATACAGGCCACCTGTCCCATCAGCTGAGACAGCAGGATCGTCATACCGCAAAGGCCAAATACAAGCAAGATACCGCTTTTTCCTTGAAGTTTATCCATCACACCGCGCAGACGGCGGATCAGGCTGGTCTTTCCCAGCGCGCTTGCTACTACGATCATCGGGGCGACCAATATCGTGGTGCTGTTGGAAAAGCCGGAAAAGGCTGTCTGAAGGTCCAAAATCCCGAAAAGCACAAAGAGTACGCAGCAGACCATTCCGGTCACGCCATATGGCAGCTTATGAGAAAGCAGCATAACCACCATAAACACCATAATGCATAATGTGATAATAAGCTGTGTAGACATACAGATTCCTCCATTAACAATTTCAATACAAATAGAGATAAAATGCTCTGTCCCTTCATGAAATTTGGCCGCCATGGATTGCGCAGATTATCTTTTGCTATGTTGTTCTTCTTTTATTATATAGGTTTTTTCTCATATCAACAATTCAGTGATCCCTATACAAAATATAAGCAAAAACTATATAAAGAAATCCATTGAC
>CALVZF010000048.1 GCA_944372455.1 uncultured Bacilli bacterium | reverse complement strand
TAGAAATTGATAATGATAATAATATTAAATTGTACTTTAAGTTTCCAGAATTAACATCATATTTAAGGTGATTTTTTAAAAAAAATTTTGTTTACCAAAAAACTTGCAACCATCATTTTAGTTTACCAAAAAACTTGTAAGGGGAGTAACTTTACCATTCTTAAGTTATGGAGGAAGTAGTTTGTTAATTACCTTGTGTAGTATGGGAATTTTACTTAATATCTCTCGTAATGAACAATAAATCATATATAAGTATTAAAATATTTATTAACCTAATATTGCTAATTTATTAAAAAAACATTATACTTATGTAATAAGAGGAAGTAGTGTGGTATAATGCTTTTTAACTTTTTATTCTATTTTATTTTATTTTTAATCTATTCTATAGTAGGTTGGAATATTGAAGTAATAATATGCAGCTATCAGCAACAAAAAGTAGCTAATAGAGGATTTTTAATTGGACCATATTGTCCAATATATGGATTTAGTGCATTACTAATGATTTTTTTTCTAAATAAATATGTTAACGATCCAATAGTACTATTTGTAATGGCAACACTATTATGTTCAATTATGGAATATTTAACAAGTTATATAATGGAAAAAATATTTCGTGCTAGATGGTGGGATTATTCACATTTAAAATTTAATATAAATGGTAGAATTTGTTTATCAAATTCTATCGGATTTGGTATATTAGGACTATTTTTAATGTATATAATCAATCCATTTTTAAGTGGACTATTAAAATCTGTACCCAAATTAATATTTATTATTATTGCTATAATATTACTAATTATCTTTATAATTGATGTTATAATTTCTTTTAATATAATTTCAAAATTAAAAGTAACTGCTGAACAAATGACTAAGGATAAAACTGAAGAAATAACGAAAAAAGTAAAAGAAGTAATCAAAAGCAAATCTGTTTTATATAATAGATTAATAGAAGCTTTCCCAAATATTAAAATATTAGGAAAAATGAAAGGAAAATAAAAAATGAAAAATAAAGTACTAATAATTAGAATTGTTGTAACCATTACAATTGCATTTTTACTATTTTATCTACTTTTACCTCCAATTAATCCGACAAGTATTGATTTTTGGTTATTCTTATTATTTATAATAATTATTTACTATTTTACTGGACTATTTAAAGCCTTTGATTTTAATCAAGTATTTCAAAACGTAAATAATAAAAATTTTAAAAAAGTTGCTATTGTACCAATTATAATTATTTCATGTGGACTATTAATTGTCTTATTAAATTTTTTCTTGTCACCAGTATTTAGATCTAAAGCTTATTCTAAAAGAATTACAATTAATGAAGATGGAAATTTTACTAATGATATTAAAGAAGTCAACTTTAATACTTTACCACTTTTAGATAAAGCTTCTAGTCAAAAATTAGGAGATAGAGTTATGGGGCAAATGCCTGAATTAGTATCCCAATTTTATGTCTCTGATATTTATACTCAAATTAATTATAACGACGAAATTATAAGAGTTACTCCACTTGAATATGATGGATTTTTTAAATATTTTACAAATAGAAAAGAAGGAGTAAAAGGATACATAACTGTTAATTCAGTAACTGGGAAATCGGAACTAGTTAAACTAAATAAAGGTATGAAATATATGCCTTCTGCTATGTTTGGAAAAAATTTATACAGGCACCTAAGATTTAATTATCCAACTGAAATATTTGGAAAGGAAAACTTTGAAATTGATAATGAAGGTAATCCATACTGGATAATTCCTACAATAAAATATGAAGGAGTAGAAATTAAAAGAGAAGTTACTGGAGTTATTATTCTTGATCCAATAACTGGTAAATCTAAAAAATATAATGTTTCAAAAATACCTACTTGGGTAGATCATGTCTATGATGCAGATCTTTTAATAGAGCAAATAAATGATTGGGGAAAATATAAAAATGGATTTTTAAATTCAATTTTTGGACAAAAAAATGTAGTAGAAACAACTAGAGGATATAATTATACTGTTATGAATGATGATGTATATTTATATACTGGAATAACTTCTGCAGTATCTGATCAATCAAATTTGGGATTTATATTAAGTAATATGAGGACTAAAGAAACAGTCTTTTATAAGATGGCAGGAGCAGAAGAATATTCTGCTATGGCAAGTGCGGAAGGTCAAGTTCAACAAATGAATTATGTAGCTTCATTTCCATTGTTGATTAATTTAAATGGCAAAGCTACTTATCTATTATCTTTAAAAGATAATGCGGGTTTAGTTAAAATGTATGCATTAGTAGATGTTAAAGATTATCAAAAAGTAGTAGTTACAGATTCTTCTAAAGGAATAGAAACTGCAGTTAAAAATTATTTGAATAATGTAGATGTTGATAATGAAGAAAATACAAATGCTATGATAGAAAAATCAATTATTATTTCAAAAATAACTGATGCTAGTATTGATGGAACTAGTATTTACTATATAACTGATACTAATAATCAAAAATATAGAGCATCTATAAAAATAAATAAAAATTTACTTCCTTTTTTAGAAGAAGGTCAAAGAATAAAGGTAAAATATAAAAAGGAAAATCAGGTAATAGAAATAGAAGAAATATTATAATATTTTAACAATTCAAAATTTTTTGGATTGTTTTTTTGTAAACTTCTTTTCATGTTGATAAAAAAATATTGACGGGGGGGGTAATATGATATCTTAAATATGTAAAATGTTGATAATGAAGGGAAGTATATTATGGAAGAAGAAAAAAATAAAAAGAAGATGATTCTAGCTATAATAGGAGCAATAATCTTAGTAGCAGGAATTGTAGGACTAACAATAGCCTACTTTAGAGCTCAAGCAGAAAGTAAAGATATAGTAGTAAGTAGTAAGAAGTTATCAATAGTATTTAGTGATCCAGAAGGTTCACTAATAAGAGCAAGTGATATAGAACCAATTGCAGATGAAGATATAGATACACTAGGAACAAAGAAAACATTTACAATAGCTAAGAAAGATGCAGCTGATAAAGATGTCTATTTAAGATTAGAACTAACAGATTTAGAAGTAAGTGATAACTTTAAAGATAGTGATTTAAGATGGGCACTATATAAAAGTGGAAGTATAGTAACAGAAGG
>CALVZF010000047.1 GCA_944372455.1 uncultured Bacilli bacterium | reverse complement strand
ATCTCTATTATATTATATTTCCTTCTATATGAAAAGACTATTAACTTTTTTTTCTTTGTCAACAGTCTGTAAAAAATATTAAAGATTTACTTTTAAAATCTTTAATATTTTTTCTTTTAATTCATCATCACTATTTTCCCAAAGGATTTCAAATAAAACACCTAATCCTGGTAAAGTCACCTCGTCTTTATCTTGTATACTAGAAATTATAGATTCTTTGATATCAGATTCTTTACTATCTTTAAAATTTGCTTTTATATAACTTCTTATATCAACGTTTTCCATATTACCAATCCTTTCATAATTATTTTCCCAAAAACTAATTAAATTATACTTAAATGTGATATAATTTAAATGGTGATTTAAGTATGTATTCATATATAAAAGGTATAGTTACAGAAATAAATTCTAACTATATAGTAATTGATAATAATGGTATAGGCTTTTTAATTTATACTCCTAATCCATTTGCGTTTAAAGAAAACGAAGAAGCAAAAATTCATATATACCAACATATTAGAGAAGAAGAAATGAGTTTATATGGATTTAAAACTCTTGAAGAAAAAGAATTATTTTTAAAATTAATGGGAGTTAAAGGAATTGGTCCTAAAATGACTCTACCAATACTTGCAACGGGAAGTATTAGTGGTATAATAGATGCTATTGAAAGAGAAAACGTTTTATATTTAAAGAAATTTCCTAAAATTGGTGATAAAGTAGCAAAACAAATTATCTTAGATTTAAAGGGAAAGCTAAATATGAATGTTACTTCTGATGATAGTAATACTAATGATGAAGAACTAATAGAAGTTTTACTTGGACTAGGTTATAAAATGCCTGATATTAAAAAAGTATTACCAAATATTAATAGAGAAGGTGATATTGGTAATCAAGTAAAAGAAGCATTAAGACTTATGATGAAGTAGGGGAGGTTTCATAATGAAAAGAAAGTTAACAATGGATGATTATTTCTTATCTAAAGAACAATTAAAAAGATATAAAAGTGGAAATTTAAATTATAATGAAACTGTATATTTATCAAATAATAATGTAACAGATGAAATATTATATATAGATACATCAAAATTTAAAGGTTGCAAAATTATAATTTTTAATTCGTCAATAGAAACATTAAGAATTAAAGGGTTTGATAATCCTGATGGTACAGATATTTTTATTCAAAATTCAAAGATTAACAGTAGTATAGTAAATTTAAATGATGATTCAAAATTTGAAATAACTAGTTCTAAGGTTTCATATCTTGAAGTTAAAGCTAATGAAATTTTATTAGATAATCTTTTATTACTAAATGGCACTCAAATTAAAGTTTTAGCTGATGCTAAAAAACAAATTATGATAAATAAATGTAATAGAGATGGATATTATACTGAGGTATATGATTACTATTATTTAGATTTAACTGCTACTACTATGAATTTAAATATTCAAAATAGTATTGTTTATTTAAGTAGTAATGTTAAAAATACTTTAAGTGTAGATAAAAGTAGAACATTTTTTAAATTTGTTGAAAGCCCAGAATTATTAATAAAACAAAGCATTGTATCTAGTGAATTGGATAACACTTTATACTTTGATCAAATAGTATTTTCAAATTTAAACGAATTAAATAATGCTTCTTTTTATGCAGATTCTATAATATTATCAGATAAAGCTACTGTAAAAGGTGATAGTAGTTTATTAAAAGCAAGAACTAATGTAATTATTAGAAATGAAGCTGAATTAAAACTTACACCTATAAAAAATGACAACGTAGTTACTAAAACTGTTTATTTGTATCCTAAAGCTCACTTTATAGCAAATAATACTAATCATTATAATGAATTATCTTATACAGATAGACTTAAACCTCAATATTTAAAAGAAGAAAGACAAAAACTTACTAAAGTATTAAAATTAGTAAGTGATAAACATAACAAACCTATAAAAGACTTAAAATAAAAAGGGGGAAAGTGTTATGGATGATGAAAGAGTAATAACAAATAGAGAGCTAGAAAGTGATACTTTTGAAGAAAGTATTAGACCTGATAGTATTGATGAGTATATTGGACAAAAAGATGTTAAAGAAAATATAAAAGTTTTTATTGAAGCGGCTAAAATTAGAAATGAAACATTAGATCATGTTTTACTTTATGGTCCTCCAGGGCTTGGTAAAACTACTCTTGCTAATATAATAGCTAATGAATTAGGAAGTAATTTAAAAACTGCTAGTGGACCTTCAATAGAAAAAAGTGGAGATTTAGCGGCAGTATTATCTACTTTAGAGCCTGGTGATGTATTATTTATTGATGAAATACATAGAATGCCAAGATATATAGAAGAAATTTTATATCCTGCGATGGAAGATTTTACTCTAGATATAATAGTAGGTAATGATGCTTCAACTAGAAATATTAAAATTGATTTACCTCCATTCACTTTAGTAGGCGCAACTACAAGAGCAGGAGATTTAACAGGTCCATTAAGGGATAGATTTGGGATAGTGTCTAAATTACAATATTATACAGTAGAAGAATTGGAACAAATTATTAAACGTACTTCAAGAGTACTAAGTATTCCTATTAATGATGATGCAGCTACTGAACTAGCTAAAAGAAGTAGAGGTACTCCAAGAATAGCAAATAGATTATTTAAACGTGTAAGAGATTTTGCTTTAGTGAAAGGTGATGGAATCATTGATAAAGATATAGTAACTCTTGCCCTTAATAGACTTAAAGTAGATGAATTAGGACTAGATGAAACAGATTATCAATTATTAAAGGCAATTATTGAAAAATTTAATGGTGGCCCGGTAGGAATTGAATCGATTGCTTCTAGTATTGGAGAAGAAGTAACAACAATTGAAGATGTATATGAACCTTATTTATTACAAACTGGTTTATTAAAAAGAACTCCAAGAGGAAGAATGGCTACTAAAAAAGCTTATGACCATTTAAAAATTAATTTCCAAGAAAGATTATTTTAATTAGATGAGGAAGTAGATAACATGAAGACAGAAGATTTTGATTATGAATTACCGGAAGATTTAATAGCTCAAACTCCTCTTAACAAAAGAGATGAATCTAAATTATTAATTTTAGATAAAACTACTGGAGAAATTACACATGAAGTATTTCATAATATAGTTAATTATTTAAACGAAAATGATGTTTTGGTTTTAAATGATACAAAAGTAATTCCCGCAAGACTTATTGGAGTAAAAAAAGAAACAAAAGCAGTTATAGAAGTTTTACTTTTAAATGATAAGGGTAATAATATTTGGGAATGTCTTACTAAACCTGCTAAAAGAGTACATGTTAATACTGTTATTTCATTTGGTGAAGGTAAATTACTTATGCGCTGTATCAAAGAAAAAGAAGATGGGATAAGAGAATTTGAACTAATTTATAATGGGATTTTAATGGAAATTTTAGATGAATTGGGAACTATGCCACTTCCTCCATATATTCATGAAAAATTAGAAGATAAAAGTAGATATCAAACAATTTATGCTAAAAATTTAGGAAGTGCTGCTGCACCTACTGCTGGATTACATTTTACTAAAGAATTATTAGAAGAAATCAAAGCTAAAAATATTGAAGTTTTATTTGTAACACTTCACGTAGGACTTGGGACTTTTAGGCCGGTAAAAGTAGATAATGTTTTAGAACATAAAATGCACAGTGAACATTATTCTATGAGTAAGGAAGTAGCATTAAAATTAAATAATGCTAAAAAATTAGGTAAAAGAATAATTAGTGTTGGTACTACAACTACTAGAACATTGGAAACTATCTATCATAAATACAATAAATTTGTTGAATGTAGTGGTAATACTGATATATTTATATATCCTGGTTTTGAATTTAAAGCAATTGATTCACTAATTACTAACTTTCATTTACCTAAATCCACTTTATTAATGTTAGTTAGTGCTTTAGCTACTAAAGAAAATATTTTAAAGGCTTATAATGAGGCTATTCAAAATAATTATAGATTTTTTTCTTTTGGAGATAGTATGTTTATCAAATAAAAAAATTTCTAGATTTAGAAATTTTTGGTTGTATAATAAATAGTGTTGGTGGAAAAATCACAGACACAGTTTTTTGTATAAAAAGGACATGTAATCTGA
>CALVZF010000046.1 GCA_944372455.1 uncultured Bacilli bacterium | reverse complement strand
ACTTTTTGATTTTCTTTTATCATTTTATTCATACCTTTGTTGCAATCCATATTATAAATATTGTTGATTTCCATTTTACACCTCCTAAATATACAATTATATTTTATCATAAATCAGTATTTTTTTTAACATCACTTTAATCATTTTATTAGATTATGTTATAATATTTTAAAACAATTAGTAAGGAGGTAAAAAATGAGTTCTTGGAATAGAATAGATTTACATCAACATACAGATCATGATATCGACTGCAAAGGAAAACATGTAAATAATAACTATACTCATATCGACTATTATAAATGGTTAAAAGAAGAACAAGTAAAGTTAAAAGCAGTAACATGTCACAATAATATTAATATTGCTTCACATATAAAACATGCTATTATATCTGATTTGCTAGGTATTACACATTTAGTTGGAGTTGAAATTGACTATAAATTTGAAAAAATAGAATTTCACGCAATTAGTATTTTAAGTCCAAATGTTGATATTATTAAATTTGCAGATACTTTAAATGAGTTGAGAATTAAAAAAAATAATAATATTTACTTTGATAAAGAAGATTTTTGTAAATTACATAAGGAAATTGAATTTATATTTATTCCTCACGCAATAAAAGATAAAGGTATTTTAGAACAAAAAATCGGAAAACTTGAAAAGTCAACAATCGACTGGGTTATTAAATCATTAATTTCGGGAATTGGAGAGCCGATTTTGTTCGAAAACACAAGAGATTATTATATATACACAGTTGTTGAAAAAATAAATAAAATCTTAAATCTCAAAAATGTTGATATTGATATTTCGGCATATGTTGGAGATGATTATAAATTTGACAATGATGAACAAAGAAAAGAAAAAATTAGACAAAAAATTAAATATTCAATAAATTCTCTACCAACATATAGAGGATTAGAAATTGCTATTAGAAACGCAAAGACAAGATTATCTATTGATAATCAAATAATCCAACGAAGTAAATATATAAAAAAAATATCTTTACCAAATAATAACATATTTGAAAATAGTGTTTTAGAATTATCACCTGGATTAAATGTAATTATAGGAAATTCTGGAAGTGGAAAAACTTTACTACTAAATGAAATATATTACGAACTAAAAAAGCAAAACCTGACAGCAGCAATTAAGGACAATAAAAAAGATGTTAAAGATAATCAGTATAAAAGTAAAGTTGGTAATAAAAACTTCTTAAATATTGAATTTGATGAAACAACAACAGATATTGACAATGTAAATATTCTTGAAATTCCAAATATTTATTCAGAAATTTTAAAAACTCATGAAAATTCTGGAAATAAAATACCAGAAATGTTTGGAATTGATAATACAACAAATTACAATAATATTTTAGAAGAGTACAAACAATTAATATCTAGTTATAATACTTTAATAAAAAATAATGCTTTGCATTATAAAAATGGTGAGCAAAATTTAACAAATATTAAATCAGCAATAGACTTTATAAACAAAAATAAATTAGATGTTACAAACTACAATCTAAATAAAATTGTTTACGATGATACAACTTTGCATAGTTTTAATAATAAAATAGATAAAATAGATAATTATATCAATAATAAAGATAAAATAATAAATTACTTTAAAGAAATAGAAAAATTATTAAATCCTGAAAAAGAAAATGATAATGTAAAAAATATAATTAGTAATTATAATCTATTGCTCGAAGATTTAGAGTTAGAAAAACAAATTACCATAAAAAAGAAAAATATTATCTTAATAGACAAAATTATAAGTGAAAAAATAAATAATGTTATAGATAAATATACAAAAATGCTAGGAAATAAAGAAAAAACTGTTAAAGACAGAATTCAAATACTTGGTCAAGAATCAAATAAACTTATTATTAATATTAAAAGTATTTTACAAAATGATATTGAAGAAAAAGGATTTTGCTTGGAGTTTCCTTTTGAAAAATTAAAAGAAGAATTAGAAAAAAATTCTAATGAATATGCAAGATTATCATTAAACATAACTAAAAATGAATTAGATAATGTAGATATAATTGATTCAAAAATATTTAATTTACAAAATGTAAAAACAAAATTAAAAGATTTAAAAATTAAAAAATTCAGTATGCTTAATAATGAAGATATCAAAAAAGTTATATCTCAATTATCCAAAAGCGATATTTCATTTTCGAATTTAATTATTACTGGAGATGAAATCCCTAAGAATGTAGAATTGTTTATGTCTGAAACAAAAGAGTGGAAATCTATTGAAAATATAAATAAAGGAGATATTGCGAAAAAATCAATAGAATATTATTTCAAAAAATTAATTAAAGAAAATCAACCTAACATAATATTAATAGATCAACCAGAAAATGATGTTGATAAGACATTCATTTCAACCACACTTTCAAATTTTATAAAAGAACAAAAGACTGATAAACAAATAATTGTTACATCGCACGATGCTATAATTGCTATTAATTCAGATGTTAACAAAATAATACAAGCAAATGTTAATAATAAAAATAAAATCGAATATGAATCATATGATTTGGAGTATGTAGAAGAAGAAAAATTAATTGCTACCAACAAAGTTTCTAAAATATTAGATGGTGGAAAAAATAACATAAAAATTCGTTATCAAATTTATGGAGGTGAACTTAACTATGAAAATAGAAATATATAAAAAAGAAAATGATGAAAATATTTATGTAAATTACAATGATAAAGAAAAAATACTAAATTTTGATAATTTAAAAGAACTATCAAAAATATTTCTAGAAAAATCAATAAATAATGAAGATACATCATATTCTTTTGATTGTATTCCAGAACTAAATTTATACAAAAATACAGTAGATGATGTTATAAAAAGTGTAATTGAAGATGAAGATTTAAAAAATTTATATAAAAAACACAAAAATGATGAAAAGAATTAAATAATATGGTACTATGGATATAGAAATTGATATTACTTATCAAGAAGTGAAAAGTTGTAGATAACTTTACCACTTGCTCCATTTGAAAACAACTTACGGACTAATTAAAGTTCGTGAGTTTTTATTTTATATAAAAGACTTAAAGTTCTCTTTCTAGGAAGGAGGACTTTTTTGATGTTGGAATTTAAAACTACTCAAACATTAAAGCCAAATACTGAAATATTAGAGGCGATTAAAGACTATACTTACAAAGTTAAAAAAGGAACTATAAAACATCTATTACATACTAATTTACAAGTTATAGATCCTACTGAATACTTAATTACATATCCTACCACTCTTACAATACTTGAATATCAAGTAAATGAAATCTCTAACAAGCCTTTCTATATTAAAGAACACAATCAAAAATATAATCTGAGAGAAATTATTCAAATTTTAAAGAAATTTAAAGTTTAGACTTTACTTTCTTCAATTTTGTGAGGAAACATATGAGAGGATGTCTGCTTTTTCTTATTTAAGTTAGGAAACTTATGAAAGAATGTAAAAATTGCGTAAAATTTTAACTTTTTTCACATTTATGGGTTATATTTTGGCGTTTTAGTTAGGAAACAAGTGAGAGGACATTCTCTCAAATCTTAAAAAGAGAGGAAGATGATTTATGAGATGTGCAGTTTATGTAAGAGTTAGTACAGATGACCAAAGAGATAATGGTTATTCTATTGATTCACAGCTTCGTATGATTAAAGAATATTGTGAAAAAAATGATTATAGTATTGTAGATGTTTATAATGACGCAGGACATTCTGGTAAAGATTTAATGCGACCAGAAATGCAACGATTACTTGCAGATATTAAGGCTAAGAAAATTGATAAGTTAATCGCTATTAAAGTAGATAGACTTACAAGAAACAATTATGATGGCTTTTGGCTACTTAACTATTGTGAAGAACACGATGTTAAAATAGAACTTATATTAGAGCCTTATGATGTATCTACTGTTAATGGTGAAATGATTTTTGGTATGAATTTAGTGTTTGGTCAAAGAGAAAGAAAAGAAATTGGAGCTAGAACAAAAAGAGCAATGGAAGAAATGGCACTTGAGCATATCCACCCTAGCAAAGCACCTTATGGTTATGTTAGAAATAAAGATACAGAACATTTAGAAATTGAGCCTATTGAAGCACAAGTTGTGAAAGAAATCTTTAAACTGTGTAAAGAGGGACATTCTACAAGAAGTATTGCTACTATTATGAAAAACAATAATGCCTACCTAAAAAATGGAAAATGGCGAAGTGATAGAGTCTATAAAATACTTATTAATTCCATTTATATTGGTATATTTGAATATGGAAAATATAAGAGAAAAGCACAAGATATTTTAAGAGTGAAAGATTATTGTGAGCCAATTATTGATGAAACTACTTGGAATGCTACTAGAAATGTACTAATAAAGAACAAACACTCTAACTATGGAGAACATATTCATTTATTTTCAGGATTAGTAAAATACCCTATATGTGGTGAGATTATGACATCATCAGAATCTTTTAAATATCCAAATGGGAAACTAAAAGTTTATTATCATTTGAGATGTAAAAATCATAATTGTAATGGTTTTGGCCTTCATTACAACACAGAGAAAATAGAATCAAAACTAAAACGAGTATTAGAAGAATTAACGATATTTATGCTTTCTATAGATAATGAGATTATTACTTGTAACTCTACTAAAAGTAATGATGTAAAAGAGATAGAAAAAGCCATTGAAAAGTTAAAAACACAAGAGAAAAGATTAGTAGATTTATATTTAAGTTCTACTTTAGATGTCGAAACCATTAACCATAAAAACGATGTCATTAAAAAAGAAATTGATAAACTAAATAAGAAGAAAACTACTCTTGATCCAGATAATGATTTTAAAGAATATACAGTAGAACTAGTTAAAAAATTAGACTGTATAGAAGAAAATGATAAATTAATTTTTAATATTAAAAGTATAGGCTTTATATTTCTTTATGACTTATTAACAAGAGAAGCTAAAAGAGATATGATTCATAGGCTTATATCACAAATTGAAATCACTAGAGATAGTAATTACAACATTGATATTAAAAATATAAAATTTACAGATGAATTTGTAACAAAAAGTAGTAAATCTTATTTAAAATATCTAAATGAAATTATGATAAACAATAATATCGGCATTAAATACCAAGAAGAAATAGATGAAGAAAAACTTAAAAAGATAGAACTAGAATATGATATTTTGTCACTTAGAAAAATAAAAAATAATGAGTATTCTAATGAATTTATAGAAGATTTTATTTCAAAATCACGAGAACATTTCTATGTTGACGGCATTATTAGTTGCGAGTATATGGAAGATAATACTATCAAAGATGTTTTATTATTAGTACCTAAAAAAGATATTAGAGTAGCAAATTAAAGAAAGAAAGAAATGGAGAGATGAAAATGAAATTAAATTATACAAAAGTCGGTGATTATTTATTACCAGATTTAATTGTTAAGGAGCAAAATGATAAACAAATTAACAAGTATGGAAGATTAAAACTTAACTACCTGAAAGAATATGATAGACCTTTTTATACTGCACTTTTAATGAAAAACGAACTAACAAATTATCTTATTTCAGTTAGTATTGAAGCAGAAAATAGATTCAATATTTTAATAGAAAGTTACAAAAAATTAGATAAAAAACTATCTGAAAAAAATAAAAATGATAACCTTCTTGAGTGGGTAAAACTTATGAATAACTACAAAAATTGTGCTGAAGAAATTATTTTAAAAGAACTTATCTATACTAAAAATGTGTGAGGACACTATTAAATATTTGTCCTAGCCAGCACTGAAAACTTATTCCCGTAAATTTTCTTCTATGGGAATTCCCATACCCTTAAATTTTAGAAAGGAACTTTTAATTATGAGAAAGAGAAATATAAAAGTGAATGTATTTTTAAATGAAGAAGAAAAGAAAATGCTTGAGGCAAAATCTAATGAAGCCAGACTTTCGCAGTCTGACTTTATTAGAAATTTAATTTGTGATTATACTGACGATAAACCACTTGAAATTGATATAGATAATGTAATAAATAATATTTTCAACATTACAAACGACCTATCAAAATTGAAAAGTAAGCTTCATTATCTTGGATATTTTCACGAAGAAGAATTTTTACAAGACCAAATTGATAATTTAAAGAAATTAATAGTAAAAGAGCCATAGCAAGCTCAGGAGTATCGTAAAAGTTGTGTAATGGTATTTTCTTGAGTGTGTCCTAAATTCTGTGTAAATGGAAACTTTCCATGATGAGGAACTTATGAATATAGGTTCCTTTTGTTAT
>CALVZF010000045.1 GCA_944372455.1 uncultured Bacilli bacterium | reverse complement strand
AAATGATTATGGCTTAGTTGGAAGAAGTTTTAGAGTAATTCCTATTATTAATTTAAAAGCTGATACTATTATTTCCGGTGGTAATGGGACTAGTACAAATCCTTATATAGTAAAATAATAGATATGGATTTATTCCATATTTTTTTAATTTATAAATCAAAAAAAATTAATGACTATGGATACATTTATTATTTGTTATGGTAAAATAATAATGGTGATTGATATGGCAGAAAAAAGAATAGAAGAATTAGTTGAAATTATAAATAAATTAAATTATGAATATTACACATTAGATAAGCCAAGTGTAACAGATCAAGAATATGATAGATATATGCAAGAACTAATCTCATTAGAAGAAAAATATCCAGAACTAAAACGTGAAGATTCGCCAACTGTTAGAGTAGGGGGAAAAGTTTTAGAAGGATTTGATAAAGTTATTCACGAAAAGCCTATGTTAAGTTTAGGTAATGTTTTTAATGAGGACGAGTTAATAAAATTTGATGAGAGAATAAAAAAAGAAATTCCAAATCCTAAGTATGTTTGTGAATTAAAAATAGATGGGTTATCTGTTTCTTTAAAATATGAAAACGGCATCTTAGTAAGGGGCGCTACTAGAGGAGATGGGGTTACTGGCGAAGATATCACTAATAATGTTAAAACTATTAAAACTATTCCTTTAAAATTAAAAGAGAAAACTGATATAGAAATACGTGGCGAAATCTATATGAGTAAAAAGGTTTTTGAAAAGCTAAACTTTGAAAGAGCTAAACAAGGTTTAGAGTTATTTCAAAATCCAAGAAATGCAGCTGCTGGTAGTATTAGACAATTAGATTCTAGTATAGCCTCTAAAAGAAAACTAGATGCCTTTTTATATCATGTTCCAGATGCTTTAGATTACAATATTAATACTCATTATGAATCTTTAGAATATATTAAAAAACTTGGTTTTGTAGTAAATTCAAATATAAAATTAGTAAATAATATCAAAGAAGTTTTAGATTATATTAATTATTGGACTGTTCATAGAGAAGAGTTACCTTATGAAATAGATGGTATCGTAATTAAATTAAATGATTTAAGAAGTCAGCAAAAATTAGGTTTTACTGCTAAATATCCTAAATGGGCTACTGCATATAAATTTCCTGCTAAAAAAGTTTTAACTAAACTTAAAGATATTGTTTTTACTGTAGGTAGAACAGGACAAGTTACTCCTAATGCGGTTTTAGAACCAGTAAAAGTTGCTGGCTCTACAATAAGTCGTGCTACTCTTCATAATGAAGAAAATGTCATTTCAAAAGACTTTAAAATTGGTGATATAGTTTCAATTAGAAAAGCAGGGGATGTAATTCCAGAAGTAGTGGAACCTATAATTGATAGAAGAAATGGTACAGAAAAAGATTTTAAAATGATTAATACTTGTCCAATATGTAATACTAAATTAGAAAAAAATGTAAACCAAGCGGATTATTTTTGTCCAAATGAAAAATGTCCTGCAAGAAATATAGAAAGTTTAATTCATTTTGTTTCTAGAGATGCAATGAATATTGATGGTTTAGGTGAAAGAATTATAGAAGATTTTTATAATATGGGATTTATTAATACTTTTGTAGATATATATAAATTAAATGAAAGAAAAGAAGAATTAATGGAATTAGAGGGATTTGGTACTAAAAGCATCAATAACTTACTTGAATCTATTGAAATGAGTAAATCTAATTCGTTAGAAAGATTATTATTCGCACTTGGAATAAGACAAGTAGGAAGTAAAACCGCAAAGCTACTTGCACAAAAGTTTATAACTCTAGATAAAATTATGGAAGCTAAATTTGAAGATTTAAAGAATATAAAAGATATTGGGGAAATTATAGCACAAAATATAATAGAATATTTTAAAGAAGAAAATAATTTAAAAATAATAAATAAATTAAAAGAAATAGGAATTAATACTAAATATTTGGGAAAAATTGAAATAGAGTATAAAAATGATAAATTTTATGACAAAATATTTGTATTAACAGGGACTTTAGATAACTATACTAGAGATGAATTAACAAAATTACTTGAAGATATGGGAGCAAAAGTAACTAGTTCTGTTTCTAAAAAAACTAATGTAGTAATTGCTGGAGTAGAAGCAGGAGGTAAATTAGACAAAGCAAAAAAATTAGGGATAGAAATCTGGGATGAAAATACTTTACAAAATAATTTAAAATAGCATAATTTTAAGATAATAAAATTGACAATGAATATATTAAATGTTAATATTATAGTGATTGGAGGAATAAAAAGTGGAAGAAAAGGAAATGTTAAAAATTATTGACGAAAATGGAATAGAAAAAGAAGTAGAGGTAATAAATTTCTTTACATTAAAATCTAATAATAAAGATTACATTACATATACAGAAAATAAAGAAGATGCAAAGGGTAACATAATTGTTTATACTTCTGAAGTTATAGATAATGGAGATAGCGTAGAATTAAAAGGAATAGAGGATGCAAACATTGTAAAAGAAATTAAAGATGTATTAGTTGATTTAGCAAAAGCGGGGGATTAAAAATGGACAAAGCGTTAGAAAAAGATTTCAAAAATATTAAAACACGTTCCACAATAAAAAGAAAAGCAGCCAAAGCATTTAGTATTCCAAAACTTATGAAACAAAAATTATCAAATACATTTAAAAATTTTATTAGTGAAGAAACAAAAAAAGAATATCAAGAACAAAAAACTACTAAAGTTGATGAAAAAATTGAAAATAAACAAAAATTAGCTTCAAGGGTACTTGAAGATACTAATTTAGATCATGATACTAAAAATTTTTATTTGCAAGAAATAAAAAAAGATTACAACAAGTTATTAGCCAAAAAGGCAAAAATAAGCAATAAAGGTTTGGGAGTATTTGCACTTTCCAAAATTACTTTTGCTCAAATAAAAAATAATTCAAATAAAATTGTAAATAAAATAAGAGCAAAAAGAGAAGAACGTGCTAGAATAGAAGAATTAGAAAGTGCTAAAAATGAAATTTTAGAAAATCAACAAATAATAATTAATGCACAAAATGCTATAAAAAATTTGATTAATAAATATCCAGAACTAGCTTCAAATAATGTGAAATTAGAAGAAGAGCAAGCAAAAACATTATAAGTTTTTGCTCTTTGTCAAATAGTGTTAGTTAAGAACAAAAATACAATGCAAAGGGATGATGGGAATCATCCTTTTATAATGCCCTTAATTAAGAAAATTCTAGCAATAAAATGGTCATATAAAATGTTTAGAGTATTTTTTATCGCAAGATAAATCATTCTCTTTTTTTAAAACTAATCTCCATAAATCTTTTAGTTTTTTATAATTAGGATTATATTTATAACATAATTTAACTCTAGTAACATTTACAGTATTATATATTTGTTTAACAATATAAAATTTATTAATAACGATATCTGCATTTTTAAAAAATTTTTTAGTTAAATGAATATATCCAAAATAGAAGTCAGCAGAAATAAGTTTAACTTTATTTCTTTTACATTTAGAATATCTTCTAAAATACTTTTATAAATTACGGTATTTTCTAGAATCTTGAATATCAAATATATTACTGGATTCATTATTAACAATAATAAAAGAGTAGGATATCTTAAAATAGTATGAGAGGATTATATCATTTAATATACTATCAATTTTAGAAACAGAAATACCGGTTCTTTCAACAACATCTTTTTCTGACTGTTTTTTCATAAGTTCAAGTTTAATTCATAGTTCAGAATTATTAGAAATACTTTTATTTCTATGTATTAAATTAGTTTCTGCAATAAAGATATTATTAAAAGTTTATATAAATATCTTTGTTGATGAAAAATAGACTTCTACAATTATATGTATTAGGGATTTTAATCTCACAATTTTTTCTAAATTCCCATTTAATAATATCGTTAATAGATTCATTAACAAACATCATAATAGGGTCAAAATTTTATCTTATATGTTAGAATTCCTTTAATAATTCCCTCTTCTAAATTATTTAAACAAATAAATATGTTTTTATCTTTAATATTTAATAAATTTAATATATAATTATTATTAGATATGTAGTCACAATTTTTCAATGTTTATTTAGATATTTACGTTGTATCAGACTACATAAAAAAAAAAGAGACCTTAAAAGTTAAACACTTCAAAGTCCCTAAAACACAAATACTTACATTTAACAAGTAAGCAAATAAATAATATCATAGAATAATACAAAAATCAAATATTGGATTTAATGTCAAGGACGCTTTAGCGTTCATTTATCTTTGACTTTAAATTTAATTTTATTATATTTTATTCTCAAAGCAGTTCTTCTACTTTGAGTTACCTACTTTTTATTATTTTAATTTAGAACTCTCTAAATTGTTTTACTATATATTTTTCTAAATCATCTCTTGACAATCGTCATCCTATTGATAGAAAGATATTGACCGTAGGGGGGTAATATGGTATACTTTAATAAATAAAAATAATAATAAGTGGGTGAGTGTGTGGAAGTGTGTTCTGGCCAAATAATGGTCGTATTTAAATTTGTTGGAATAATATTAGATATAATAAAAATAGCAGTTCCAATATTACTTATAATAATGGGGTCAATAGATTTTGCAAAAGCAATTATCGCAGGAAAAGATGATGAGATAAAAAAATCTCAATCAACATTTATTAAAAGAGTTATAGCAGCAGTAATAGTATTTTTTGTACCAACAATAGTAGGGTTATTATTATCGTTAATAAATCAAGATAAAAATGCTTGTCTAAGCTGTGTTTTAAATACCAGTACTTGTAATATTACTGAAACAAATAGTAGTAGCAATGATAAAAATAGTACAACAAATAACAATTCGTGCTCTAAATATACTAATGAATCAGATTGTCAAAAAGATTCATCATGTAGTTGGGTAAATATGAATTTACATAGTGAAAATTCAGGATATATATGTACTAATAAATAGGAGTGAAATAAAATGGAAAAAATAATTACTTTTATTAAAAAACATAAAATGTTGTTAATTATAATTATATTAATTTGTTTAATTTTAATAGTTTTAGTAAATCAACTAAAAGTATCAAGTATTAAGATTGATATAGATTATGTTAATTCTAAGGATGTAATGTTATTTATGTCACGAACTACTGACGATCAAATAGTGGCAAATAAAGATTCTAATATAAAATTTACAGTAGATGTACTTCCTAAAAAGTTACTAAATAAAAGTATAAAGTGGAAATCAAGTAATTCAGCTGTTGCTACTATTGAAGATAATACATTAGTTATTCATGATGTTGGAACAGTGGAAATAAATGCTGAATCAATGTTTGGAGTAGAATCCAATAAAATAAATATTATAGTAAAGGAGTAAAATCATGAAAAAATATATCTCATATTTCATTACATTAATACTAGCTTTTTCTATAAATATAATAAAGCCTAATGCAACACTTACCGTTAACAATGATTCATCTTATGTACCTACTTCTATTACGATAAGTGATGACTATTCTACATATCAATTTGATCGTTATACTGACACAATCGTTCCAAGACCTTCAGCTGAGGAAAGAAAACAAATTGTATTACCAGATGTACCTAAAGATAAATATACTGGTTACTACTTAAAGTATGAAGATACTATTAGAGAATGGATGCGAAAATATTATCAAACTAATTTATATTATCATAATTTAAAAACTAATAGAAAGCAATTTATAATGCCCGCCGAACTTGCTATAAATGCATATACTGGCTTTCCTGGAACAAGAGAAGCAGTAGAACAAGAAATTGCGGATAGTATAGCACGAGGTAATCCAATTGATTATAACTATAATCAATATTCTGAAAAATCATATTATCCTTTAAGATTAGATCAAGTGATATCTATATTTAGAGCTGAGTCAAATACTTGGGATCCAATAATATTTAATAAAAACATAGATGAGTATCCATTAAGAATTACAGATAATGGAAATTTAGATGAACATGGATTTTATGTTTCAGAAAACGCCTTGAAAGTTACTACAAGTGAATTAAATAGTGGAAAAATAATGTTAGTTTCAAAGACACTAAGTCCTTTTACAGGTTATCACACTTTCTTCAGTAGTAATGGTAAAGTTTTTGAACGTTATCAGTCTATTGAAACTAGATACGAAGAATTGAATGGTTGCAGTGGTCTTGAAGGAAATGCTTTAAATACTTGTTTAATAGATCCTGATTTGTATTTAAAAACTTACAATTATAATGTTCCTGAAAATGAAAGAAAATTTAAAAGAGAAATAGGAAAAGTTTACAATGTTCCAATCGTAAAAGATGAAAATGGTCAATATGCAATTTACGGAATGTATTATACAGAAATGGGAACTTTAAGCGAAAGTGAACCAACAGGTGTTTTAGCAAAAGAGGCAAACTGTAGTTCTTTGGGAATTTCTTATGTATATGAGTTTAAAGTACCAATAGAAGTAGTTCCAGATGATTATTTTGATGAAGGAGAAGTTAGTACAGATTCAAAAGAAAGTTTTGTAGATAATAATGCATTAATTAATATAAAAAATGAGGGAGATACTGAGTTTTTGAAGTATCAAATAGAAAATAAAAAACAAATTGATTATAGTAGAATATATAT
>CALVZF010000044.1 GCA_944372455.1 uncultured Bacilli bacterium | reverse complement strand
GCTTATATGTCTTTTTATTTTGAAAAAAGTGCATATAATGTTTTTTTACATTACACACACTAAAAATTATACAACCATTAATTTTGTTTTGCTAAACTCCACATAGCATTTAAAACAATATAATCTAAATCATAAAAATTTACTACAATATTATAGCATACGATTGTTTTCTATAGAAATTTTCAAAGCAAAATTAGCACTTTCTATTGACAAGTGCTAACGGTTGTGTTATTATTAAAATGTAGTAAAGAATAAAAAAATTACTACAGGGTATTATAAATATGTAGTGCTACCTAAAGTAACACGTTATGAAAGGAAGTTGATATATATGTTAGTACCTAGAAGAAATGACTTTGATTTATTTGATGATTTTTTTGAAAGTGATTTATTTCCAAAATATGACTTGTTCTCTAGAAAAGAAAGAAATTTAATGAAAACAGATGTTAGAGAAACTAATAATAAATATCTTTTAGATATTGATTTACCTGGGTTTGAAAAAGAAAATATTAGTATTTCATTAGATAAAGGATATTTAAATATCCATGCTAAAATTAGTAAAGAAGAAAACAAAGAAAACGATGAAAAATTTGTTCGTCAAGAAAGATTTTATGGGGAATGTTCTCGTAGTTTTTATGTTGGAGATGAAATCAAAGAAGAAGAAATTAATGCTGAATTTAAAAATGGTATATTGAAAATTGAAATACCTAAAAAAGAAATTGAAGATAAATCAAAGAATATAAAACAAATTGAAATTAAGTAGATAAAAGACCAAATTAAAACTTGGTCTTTTTTATATAATAATGATTTTATAAGCAAAATTTTAAATTGATAAATCCATTAATTATGTCATCTTTTGAAAAATTTTGTCAAAAGACTTTACATATACCGGTACGGGGTATACAATAATATTGGTGATAATATGGAAGAAAAAAGAAAAACTAAATATAGGGCAAAAGAAGAAAAAGATAGGATTATCAAAAGGTTAAGCAGAATTGAAGGACAAGTAAGAGGTATTAAACGTATGGTAGAAGAAGATAGATATTGTGATGATATTTTAATACAGATTTCTGCAATAACCAAATCTTTAAAAAGTTTAGGGAATGAAATGCTAAAAAATCATTTATCAACATGTGTAGTAAGAGAATTAAAACAAGACAATCTTAATGTAATACAAGAAGTAATTGAATTATTTGGAAGACTTAATTAATAATAGGTGTAGTTATGAATAAAATATTATTACGTGTTGGGGGAATGAGTTGTAGTGCTTGTGCCCAAGGATTAGAAAAGTATTTAAATAAACAACCAGAAATTTTAAGCGCAAGTGTTAATTTAGTATTGAGTCAAGTTCTAATTGAGTATAAAGATGGAATTGGTATTAAGGATTTAGAAAATTTTATTAAAGAAGCTGGTTTTGAAAGTTTAGGTGTTTACAATAATAAAACGCAAAGTAAAAATCATGATAATTCTGATAAAAAGAAATTTGTCTTTTTTTTCATAATTATTCTTTTAATAATGTATATTAAAATGTCAAAAATGTTATCTTTTCCCTCTATTTCATTTTTAGATGTTAAAAATCATCCAATAAATTATTCTATAAGTCTATTTGTATTAACATCATTATTTTTAATATGGGGTATAGATATATTAAAAGGGGGATATAAAAATTTAATACATAAAACACCTAATATGGACACTTTAGTTTCTATAGGTGTGTTATCTAGTTATATTTATAGTACATATTGTTTAATCAATATTATTCTTGGTAAAACTATTTTTACCCAAAATCTATATTTTGAATCAGTAGTTATGATAATTTTCTTAATTAAATTGGGAAGATTTATTGATGCTAAAAATAAAGAAAAAACTAATGAAGCAATTAAAGAATTAGTTCAAATTACTCCTGATGTTGCTTTTTTAAAAAGAAATAATAAGATAAAAGAAATTTTAATTGACGATGTTCAAAAAGGAGACATTTTAATTGCTAAACCGGGTATGAAGATTTCGGTTGACGGAATAATTACAAGTGGCGATACTCATTTAAATGAATCTTTTATTACAGGGGAAAGTAAGTCTAATAAGAAGGGCATTGGAGATATAGTGCTTGCTGGAAGTATAAATTATGACGGTTATATTGAATATAAAGCAGAAAAAATTGGTAAAGAATCTACAATATCTGAAATAGTTAGATTAGTATTAGAAGCTACTAATACTAAATCTCCAATTATGCGCCTTGCTGATAAAATTAGTGGATATTTTGTTCCAATAATTATAGCTATTGCTTTTATAAATTTTATATGTTATCTATTATTGGGATTTAATATAAATGAAGCAATAAATTCTTTTGTTACAATACTAGTTGTAGCATGTCCTTGTGCTCTAGGACTTGCTACACCTCTTGCAATAGTGGTAAGTGAAGGATTATGTGCTCAAAAAGGAATTTTAGTTAAAAGTAGCGAAATTTTGGAAAATGCGTATAAAGTAGATACTATTGTTTTTGATAAAACAGGAACATTAACTTATGGTAATTTAAAAATATCTCAAATTTTTAACTATAGTAATTATACAAATGATGAACTCATAGGTTTAGTTTCTAATTTAGAAAGTAAATCATCTCACCCTATAGCCCAAGCTTTTGTAGACTATTTTAATAATAAGCAATTTCCAAATTATCAAGTCTTAAGTTTTAAAAATATACCTGGCATAGGTATTAGTGGTAACATAGACGACAAGGTTTTTTATATAGGAAATGAAAAATTATTTAATAAATTCAAAATAAAAAATCATTATAAAGAAAATGAACAAAAATTAAGTAATTTGGGTAATAGTGTTGTATATGTAATAGAAAATAAAAAAGTAATAGCCTTAATTGGCTTAAATGATATTATTAGAAGTGATGCTAAAACAGTTATTAAAAATTTACAAGACTTAGGAAAAAAGGTAATTATGCTTACTGGTGATAATGAAATCACTGCAAATAAAGTTTCTCGTAATTTAGGTATAAATGAATTAATTTCTAATGTAATGCCTAAAGATAAAACTAATATAATTAAAAATTTAATAAAACAAAAACAATATGTAATGATGGTGGGAGATGGGATAAATGATGCTCCAGCATTAGTTACTGCTCATATTGGAGTAAGTATAAATGGCGGAACAGATATAGCTATTAATTCTGCTAATGTAATCCTTATGGGGAATAGTTTAGAAAAGATTATTACACTAATTACAATTAGTAAAAAAACAGTTAAAATTATTAAGCAAAATTTGTTTTGGGCATTTTTTTATAATATATGTATGATCCCAATTGCGGTTGGTTTGTTAAAACCTATTAATATTTCAATGAATCCCATCATCGCAAGTCTTGCAATGATGATTAGTAGTTTAACAATAGTATTTAATACTTTAAGATTAAAAAACATAAAATTTTAATTAGTATAGAAAGTAGGTAAAAATGAAAAAGAATAATATTTTAATTGTTTCATTTATGAATTTGTTTTTTGTAGTTCTTGAATTAATAGGTGGAGTTATAACTGGTAGTATTTCAATTTTAAGTGACGCTATACATGATTTAGGAGATGCTTTAACTTTATTTATAGCTTATTTTTTAGAAAAAAAATCCCTTAGTAAACCTGATAAAAAATATACATATGGATATTTAAGATATTCATTAGTTGGATCAATTATAACAGCATTAGTACTTTTATTAGGAAGTATATTTGTTATTTATAGTGCAATAAATAGAATTATAAATCCAACAACTATAAATTATAGTGGTATGATATTGTTTGCAATAATTGGGTTAATTATTAATGTTATAGGTTTTTATTTAACCCATAAAACTAAAAATCTAAATGAAAAAATGATAAGTTTACACTTACTAGAAGATACTCTTAGTTGGTTATTAGTAATAATTATCAGTATAATAATGTTATTTACAAAAGTATCAATACTAGATCCAATTTTATCAATAGTTATATCATTCTATATTTTGCTTAATGTAGTAAAAAACTTAAAAAAAGTTTTAGAAATTTTATTAGAAAAAGCTCCTGAAAATATTAATATAGATGAAATACTAGAAAGTTTAATAAAAGAATTTAATATTAAAAATATTCATCATGTACATATTTGGTCATTAGATGGAGACCAAAATTATTTAACTATGCATATGGTAATACCTGATAACTTATCCAAGGATAAAATAATTAATTTAAAATACGAAATAAAGAAAATATTAATAAAGAAAAATATTTGTCATGTAACAATAGAGATAGAATATGAAAAAGAAAAATGTAATAGTATAGAATGTAATATAAAAGAATATAAACAAGAAAAACATCACCATCACCATTAATTAAAAAATTTTAAGTTAACCAATATTAAAGTTAATATGTTATAATAATATTAATTGGAGAGTATGTTATGAAAAAGAAACTTTGGATAATTATCCCTATTATTTTAATAATTTTAGCAATTTCTATATTTGTGGTTACAAAATTTGTTTTTAAAACTGATAATTCTAAAGCTGAAAATAACCAAACTGAAAAAGAAGAATATGTTGAACAAATAGATACCGAGCTTTTTGTAGCCAAATTCAATACTGAAGTAATGGATTCTTCTATGGAATATCCTGCAAGTACTGATTATTTAACAGAAGAAGATGGTGTATACTGGTATGGATTATTTGACGATATTGCTTTTTTCGTTGAACCAGTCCAATACACCGGTGATCAACAAAAAGATATAGTTAAAAATACGGGAATAACTTTTAATAAAGATGGTAAAAATAGGGATATGGCATTAAAATACGTTTTTAATTTAATAAAAGCACATAATAATAATTTATCAAAAAAACAAATAGATGAAATAATTAAGGGTGCCGAAGAACTTGGAAAAGACAATGTTAATACCAAAAATGGAACTGGATATCAAGATTTTGGATTACTAGTTGCTTTTTGGGAATATGATGATCAATATCAATATACAGTAGAAAGAATTATGAAGTAAAATTTAAGTCATAATTTGTTAAAGTTTAGGTGATATTATGAAAAAAACTGAAAATCAAAAAAGAGATTGGAATAAAATTTTATCAATCTTTGTATTAATTTCCCTAGTTGCCTCTACTATTTTTGTAGTTGTAATGATAATTACTTCGCCTGATAAAATAAGTACTTCACATAGAACTAAAAGTGATTATATCTTAATGTTACTTCAATGTTTATTAGGAATAGGTGCGATGTTTTTACCAAGTATTGTAGAAAAAAAATTAAAGTTTGATATTCCTAACATAATGCAAATACTTTACGTAATATTTTTATATTGTGCCATATTCTTAGGAGAAGTAAGAAATTATTATTATAATTTTTCTCATTGGGATACATTACTTCATACTTTTAGTGGCGCAATGCTTGGAGCATTAGGTTTTTCAGTAGTATCATTAATGAATGATAACAAAAAGTGGCATCTTAATTTATCTCCTGCATTTGTTGCATTTTTTGCTTTTTGTTTTGCAGTTACTTTAGGGGTTATTTGGGAAGTATACGAATTTACTTTTGATGGACTTTTAGGATTAAATATGCAAAAATTTATGCTTGAAGATGGAACTGAGTTACTAGGTAGATTAGCGCTTCAAGACACTATGAAAGATTTAATAGTTGACAGTGTAGGTGCATTAGTAATTTCTTTAATAGGATTTGTTTCCTTAAAATATAAAAAAGGATGGGTTGAAAAACTAGAAATTAGACCAAATAAAAAATAATAAAATGTTCATAATATTAAAGGTGATATTATGAACATTTTATTTACAGGAGCTAGAAGTGGAATAACAAAAGCAACAATTGATAGAATTTTAAAAACTAATTATAAAATTTATATAACCGTTAGAACTAATGAACAATTAAAAATCATAAAAGAACAATATAAAAAATTTAAAAATGTTACATGTCTAAAATTAGACATTACAGATAAAAATGATAGAGAAAAAATTTTAAATTTAGATATAGATATATTAGTATGTAATGCAGCAGTAAGTTATGGGGGTTCTATTTCAGAAATTCCATTTAAATTAGTAAGAGAAAATTATGAAGTAAATGTATTTTCTAATTTTGAATTAATACAATTAGCTCTTAAAAATATGATTAAAAAAGATTCAGGTAAGATAATAATTATGGGTTCTTTAGCAGGTACTATTCCTCTTAATTTTGTGGGAGTATATTGTTCTACTAAAGCAGCAATAAATTTGTTAGCTACAACACTTAAAAACGAATTAAAACTTATAAGCGATAAAATAAAAATTAAATTAATTGAACCAGGATTATATCACACGGGTTTTAATCAAATTATGGTAGAAAATAAGTATGATTGGATGGATAAAGCTTCATATTTTAAAAATGAAATTCCCAAAATTAAAGCAAAAGAAAAATTAATGTTTGATTTATTAGAAAAAGAAAAACTAGATTCAATTGTAGATGAAGTAATTTGTGCGATAAAAGATAAAAGTAATAAATTTTTATATAGAGCTCCAACTTTTCAAGTACTAGGAGCTAAGTTTTATAACCTATTAAAAAAATAAAGTAATTTACTAGAATTGCTTTATTCAGATTGTAGACAAACCCCTAGATTTTTTCTAAGGGTTTTCTTATGCAAAAATTTTTAGAGTGAAAATGTTAATA
>CALVZF010000043.1 GCA_944372455.1 uncultured Bacilli bacterium | reverse complement strand
AATTATTTACTAATAAATAAGACTAATAAAGATGGCTATGATTATTATATATATAAAGTATTACAAGTATTGAAAACAGATGAAGATAATGAATAAGCATGTGATTATTTCACATGCTTATTAGTTTCTTTGTCAAATAGTGTTAGTTAAGAACAAAAATACAATGCAGAGGGATGATTGAAATCATCCCTTTATAATGCCCTTAATTAAAAAAATTCTAGCGACAAAATAGTCATACTTTCTTTAACCAAATGCAATTTTTTAAGAGTTTTAACAAGATTATTATTGCCTTTAATAATACCATTATTAATATCATATGTAAATGAGTTATCAATGTATTTTGTATAATAGCCAATGATGTGAAACAAAATTTATAAAAAATTAATTCAGTATAATTGAGTTAATTTTTTTATATTCTTCTAATATTTTCCTATACTCATTAGTAGTTTTATAGCCTAAAACAGTCATTTGTATATTATTGGATCTTTTTAAATATAATTTAGCTAGATATCTAAAATTATCTAAAGAATAAAATTTTAAATAATTATAAAATCTCTCATTATCATTTCTATGTGAACGTTCAACCTTACCATTATGTCTAGGAGTTCTTGGTCTTATTTTGTGATGATATATATTTTCTTTTATACATAGTTAATGAAGTGGATGGATAGCTTTCATTTTTTTTGATTTCAAATAAATTCAGTTCAATTATCAGTTTGAATTTCTTCAGGTTTATATTCATAATATTCAATACACTTCTTTATAAAGACATCTGTATTAACTGGTGTGTGTTCTTCATACCAATATAAATATCTTTGTCTTGTAGCTTCAACTATACAAGTATACTGGTAATATCTTTTGTCTTCAAGAGGATTTTTTACCTTGCATTAATTAGGAACATATTTAACATCAATCTGTCAATTTTTACCTAATTTTTTACTTGCTTTTTTAAATATTAATGAAACATATTTAAAATTTATTTGATTTTTATTCTTATAATACTTGCTAACTATAAAATATCAGTTTATAATATTGTATATAAAGGAAGTGTAAATATGAGTAAAAAATCAAAAGGAATTTTAATTTTTGTAGTTTTAATCGTAGTTATAATTGCTCTTTTTATTCCATCAGCTAATGATGATAAAGGACAAGAAGTAAAAACCCTAACTTGCAGTGATACTAGTGAAAATCAAGAAAATACTACTAAGTTAAATAAAATTTCATGTAAAACATATAATGAAAAAATTAGTGAAAAAAAAGATAATTTAATTTTAATAGCAAGACCTACTTGTAGTTATTGCCAACAATTTATTCCAATTTTGGAAGAAATTATAGACGAATATAAAATAACGATTAATTATTTTGATACAGATGCACTAAGCCAAGATGAAGTGAGTGAATTTTATAAATCAGCTTCTTTATTTTCAAGTAGTAATTTTGGAACACCTGCTATGATTGTTACTAATGATAAAAAGATTGTAAAATCATCAATAGGATATATGGAAAAAGAAGCTACTGTTGAATGGCTTAAAGATGCTGGATTAATAGAATAATGAATAATCCGGTTTATAAATTTATAAGTGATTTTAAAAGAAAGTATCCATTCACAGTCGCCTGGAGATTAAGAAAAAATTCAGAAGTTGTAGCTAAACATTTAAGCCCTGATGAAGAGATATTGTATGCTTTTGCTGCTCAAAAAAACGATAATCCTCTAGATATTATTACTACTTGCGTAGTAGCTTTAACTAATAAAAGAATACTTATTGGACAAAAAAGAGTAGTTTTTGGGTATTTCTTATATTCAATTACTCCAGATATGTTTAATGATTTAACAGTAAGTATGGGGTTAATTTGGGGTAAAGTAATAATTGATACAATAAAAGAGAAAGTAATTCTTTCAAATATACAAAAAGAAGCTTTAATAGAAATTGAAAATAATATTTCTTCTTATATGATGAACGAAAAGAAAAAATATGAATATAGAGAAAATATTGAAGAATAGAGTTATAACTTTATTCTTTTTTCATATAATGATTTAGGAGGAATGATATATGTATAACGTCTATATTGTATCACCAGGAGATACTATTGACAGTATAGCTACTAAATTTGATACTACTCCGACAGAAATATATAGAATAAACACACTTTTAAAAAAAGGAGAACCTTTAGAAATAGGTCAAAAAATTGTAATACCAATACCTAGAACAAATAACTTTTCATATTACACTGTACAACCTGGAGATAATTTATATGAAGTAGCGAGAAAATATAATATTTCAGTTGAAAATTTAGCTCTTTTAAATGGACTTGATAACACTGACTATTTGTACACAGGACAAAAATTAGTAATACCTAACAAGGGAGTGGCAGTAGTAGTTACTAAATCAGGAGATACAATTTCAAGTATAATTAGAGAATTAAATACAAATGGAGAACAACTATTACTTCAAAATCCCACAATTTATTTACTACCTGATCAACTTCTAGTATATAAAAGAACTTCAATTTAAATGAGAAGTTCTTTTATTAAATATTAAAATATTATTTGAAATAACTGTCTTATTATAGTATAATAAAAATATATAATCATAATTGAAGGAGATAGTATATGAAAAAGTTATGGAAAAATAATAAAATCGCAGTTTTATTTACAATAGTTATTTTAGTAATAATCATTACAGTTCTTTTAATTGTATTTCCATTATATTCTACAAGAAGTGGAAGTACTTATGGTAACAGATTAGACGGAATTGAAGATGTTGCAATTTCTAGTAATACGGACTCTAAAATTGAAGAAATCTTTACTAATACTTCAAAAATTGATAAAATAGATATATTCCTTAAAGGAAAAATTTATAATATTTTTGTCTATGTTAAAGATGAAGTAAATGTAAATGACTTAATTCCACAATGTGATGAGGCTTTAAAAGTTTTAGATGAAGAACAAATAAAATATTATGATATACAATTCTTTATTAAAAATAGTGGAGAAAATGCTAAAACAATAGTTGGATACAAAAATAAAAGCTCTAAAGGAATATCATGGACAAACAATAAATAGGAGGTTTTTTTAAATGAAAAAAAACAAGAAAATATTAATAATATTAGGAGTAGCCATATTATTAATAGCATTATTTACTACTGCTTATGTACTTTTAACTACTCCAGATAAAGACACAACACTAACCGCACTAGAAAAAAGATGGGTGGAACAAAATAAAAATAAAGTAATAAATGTAGCAGTTGTAAACGATATTCCCATTTACGGATATGAAGGAGAAGGAGTTTTCTTTGATTATCTAAAAGATTTTGAAAAAGATATTAAATTAGAGTTTAATAGAGTATCATATAATAATGAAGATAATCCATCATTATATGAATATAAATTTGAAATAACTGATAAACTTAATGATAATCAAATATTATTTCATAGTGATTACTATGTAGCTATTTCAAAGTCAGTTAAAAGATTAGACTCTATAATTGATTTTGCAGATTTAAAAATTGGTACTTTAAAAAACAAATTAAGTGATGTTGCCTATTATTTATCTGAATCAAAGGCTACTTTTACATCTGAAGAAAGTATTGATGACTTATTTAAAGCTTTAGAAGATGAAGAAATAGACACAGCCGTTATTCCATATACAATGTATTTAGATAAATTAATTAAAGATGACTATAATATTATTTATAACTTTAAAGATATAAAAGACAACTATGTTTTAACTTTAAATAAAGATAATAATACTGTTAATAATATTATGAAAAAATATTTTGATTTATGGAAAAATACTAAATATCAGACTGTTTATAATAATAAGTTATTAAATTTATATTTTAATACTAAAAATATTTCTACTAAAAAACAAGCTGATTTTAAAGGTAAAGTATATACTTATGGATATATAGAAAATATTCCATTTGAACAAGTTGTAAATAAAAATTTAGTGGGTATTAATGGAGAATATTTAAATAGTTTTTCTACTTTTTCAAATGCAGAAATTAAATATAAAAAATATAATTCTATTGAAGAATTAAAAACAGCATTTAATAATAATGAAATTGATATTATGTTTAACAATTTTTCTAATACTGAAAATGGATCAAACTTTACAACTTCAACTTCTATTTTTAAAGAAGATTATGTAATAATTACACATGTAAATAATAATTTAGTAATGGATTCAATTAAATCGTTAGATAACAAAACAGTTTATACACTAAAGGATAGTTTAATTTCAGATTATATTAGAAGAAATACTAAAGCTTCAATAAAAACTTATGAAAATAATGAAAAATTACTTAATAACTTAAAAGAAGATATGATAATTGCAATGGATTATGATACTTACAATTATTATAAAAAAGACGAATTAAGTAAGTATTTATCAATATTTAATGGAAAACTAAATTCAAATTATAATTTCATGTTAAAAGATAATAACAGTAATAAAATATTTAATGAATTATTTAATTTTTATATAAATGGGTTAAATAATGACAGAATTAAAAATACTGCATATCAAAAATTAATTATTAATCCTAAAAATGAAACTTTACTACAAACTATAATTAATTATTTATTGTATATTGTATTACCTGTAATAATAATATTTGGATTATTAATTTACTTATTTAAAAAGAAAAAACAAAAAAACATTATTAGAAAAGATGAAAAATTAAGATATATAGATATGTTAACTTCATTAAAAAATAGAAATTACTTAAACTCCAATATAGCTGGTTGGGATGAAAGTAAGATTTATCCACAAACTGTAATTATAGTAGACTTAAATAATGTTAAATATATAAATGATAATTTTGGACATGAAGAAGGAGATAATGTTATTAAAGCCGCTGCAAATATTTTAATTAAAACTCAATTAGAAAACAGTGAAATTATAAGAACTGATGGAAATGAATTTTTAATTTATTTAATAGGCTATAATGAAGATGAAATTATAAATTATATGAGAAAGTTATATAAAGAAATGAAAGAATTACCACATGGATTTGGTGCAGCATTTGGGTACAGTATCATTACTGATGAAACCAAAATTGTGGATGATGCAATTAATGAGGCTACTTTAGATATGAGAACAAATAAAGAAGCATAAGGTGTGAATAAAATGAAAGATAGATTTGAAATCTTTTTAAGTAAAATCATTTTAATATTAAAAAAACCCCAAATGGGGTTTTTACCAGGGCATCTTGCCTTCTTTTTTGTTATGTCAATAATTCCAATTATAACTTTATTAGTGTTTTTTGGGTCACTTTTAAATATACCTAGTAATGAATTATTAGAATTTTTTAATAACGTATTGCCAAAAGGAGTAGGTGGAATTTTAGTACCAGCATTTACAGAAAGTACTATAAATTTTGGAACTATTTTATTAGTACTGGTAACTTTCTTTATAGCATCAAATGGGGCACATTCAATTATTATTACTTCAAATAATTTATACAATATTAAAAACGATGACATTATTAAACAAAGGGTTAAATCAATTTTTCTTATCTTAATAATTATTATGTTATTGCTATTTACATTTATTATCCCTATATTTGGACAATACATAATAGATATAATATCTAATCTTTCAAATAGTGATACACTTCATAATAATTTAAATGCTATATACAAAATACTTCAGTTACCCGTATCAATAATTTTTATCTACTTTAATATTAAGCTCATATATACACTCGCACCCGATAAGGCAATTAAAAGTAGAGAAGTAACTTATGGTGCTCTTTTTACAACTATTTCTTGGGTGTTAGTTACACAAATATATACTTTCTATATTAATAATTTAGCTAATTACAGTAGAGTGTACGGAAATTTATCCAATATTATTGTTTTAATGTTATATATGTATTTGCTTGCTTATGTATTTGTAGTTGGAATGGCACTTAATGCTTCCAGAAAAGAATTAGACGAGGAAATAGAAAAAACTGGAAAAATAAAAATCTTAAATTTGAAACATAATAAATAATGAATACACGTATAGTATTACAAAAGTGTATTCATTTCACAGACTATACAAGTACAAAAGAGTTTTACTGTGAACTTAGAATTGTATTTATTTAAATGTAATACTATTTTATTCTCCTTTAAATTGTATGGTCTAAAATTGATAAAGTGGCGAAGAGCCACTTTTTTATGTAAAATATTAAATTCTAATTTAAAATATAAATACCTATTGTAAAATATGAAGCAAACAATATCCAACATAAATATATTAAATTTAAATATGCAGATATTTTATTTTTCTTAAAAAAATAAAAAATTAATAGTATAACTAATATATCTAGTAGTAATATCCAAATAATACTTATAAATCTCAGTTTCCAAATAAAGAAAATTACTGACCATAATACGTTAACAAATAATTGTAAATAATAAATAATAGACACTCTTTTATCACAATTATATTTTTTTTTAAATAGGAAATAGGATATTCCCATTAATATATAGATAATAGACCATATTATCGGAAAAAGTATACCAGGAGGAGATAATGGTGGTTTATTTAAAGTATTGTAGTTTATGTAAGGAGAAATAGTTATTCCAACAATAAAACCAATAACAGATGGAAGGAAAATATAAAATAAATTTTTTAATATATTATTCAAAATAATCACCTAATATATTGTATATAGAATATAAACTAATTATAACAATTAATATATCTCTATTTTTAAAATTTGTTTTGTACTATATGAAAAATATTAATACTACAATAAAAAGGTTCTTTGTCAAATAGTGTGTGTAAGACACAAAACAAGTGATAATTAAACATATGAAGCTGACGCGAAAGCGTTGG
>CALVZF010000042.1 GCA_944372455.1 uncultured Bacilli bacterium | reverse complement strand
AATTATTTACTAATAAATAAGACTAATAAAGATGGCTATGATTATTATATATATAAAGTATTACAAGTATTGAAAACGGATGAAGATAATGAATAAGCATGTGATTATTTCACATGCTTATTATATATTATCAAGTTTTTTTGAAATATAAAATCCTACCAAAAATAATATTAAACCAGTTACTAAAGTAAATACATCAAAATTGACAGTAAATGTCTTAACAATCATTATTAATATTGAAGAACATACAAGTCCTATAATTCCATAATAAGTTTTTGTTTCATGCTTTTTTAATAAATAATTCATCATTTTGGAAATAATAATTACTCCTATAACAAACCCAAAAGCAAAAGGAAAAATAATTCCGAGGTGGCTAAATATATAATTAATGTTAGTTAAACTACTTATCATAGTAATTACAATATTATAATATCCTATTAACATCATTATCGCAGTACCACTAACTCCAGGAATTACCATTGTAGCAGCATAAATAAAACCAACTAGTGCAAACATTAAATATTGTATTACATTAAAATTGTTAATTACCACTTTGTTTTCAAGGTTTAAAAGTGATATTGCAGAAATTCCAATAAATACAACTAAAAAAATTATAATATTGTATTTTTTAGTTTCTCTTTTGGTTTTTTCAAAAAGGGGTGGTACACTACCTAAAATTAAACCTATAAATAATAACATTGTTGGAATATAAAAATTATCTAATGAGATTTTGATTAATTTACTAATAAAAAGTACAGAAGTAACAATACCAAGTCCTATTGGAATTAAAAATTTAAGATTAGCTTTAATATTAGTAAAAAAATTGCTGATTGCTTCTACACCTTTTTCATATAATCCTAAAAAAATAGCAAGCATCGCACCACTGACACCTGGAATAATTTGTCCTAGTCCAATAATTAAACCTTTTAAATATAATATTACAGTTTTTTTCAAAATATCACTTCCTTATAAAAATATAATTGCTAATAGTTTTATTTTACCAAACTTTATTACTACTATTAACTATATTCACAATAAAATAGATTAATATACAAAAAAATGTCAACTTTAATAAAAGTAATATAAAAGTTGAATTTAAAAATATATGATATAATAAATAATATAAACTAAAACAAGAATTATTATTAAGACAAGTGTAAAAATATTTAAAATCAGTTTTTCTGTAACTGATAGAATGGATAATAATTTTATTACTAGCGAAAATTTATATAGTCAAATATGGAAAGAGTATAAAAATTGGAATATCCAAAAAGAATATTATGAAGAAGAAATGAAATATGCTAATGATAACAATATATTTAAGTGGAACATATTTTTGAAATACAATAGTGAATGTATTGGAAGAATTTCTTGTCATGAAAGTTATTGTAGTGAAAGTAATATAACTGATACAAATATACGGGATGTAGGCTGGATAATTGATCCCAAATATCAAGGCAATGGATATGGTACAGAAGCCGCAAAAGCAATGATAGATTTCATGTTTTTGGAATGTGAAATTGAAAAGATTGTAACAGGAGCAGCAATTTGTAATCCTGCATCATAGAAAATTATGGAAAGACTAGGGTGTGAAAGACAAGAACAAACAAAAATGGTTCAATATACATTTTTAAATGAACTAATTGAAGATTATTCATATATAATAACAAGAGATAGATATTTATTACTTAATTCAGGTAAAAAAGTAATTGAAATAGATAATAGTAAACAGATTCGTAGTTAAATTTAATTAATTACACAAATTTTATGAGAAAATAATTAAATGAATTAATATATATGATTTATATTATAGATAAAAATAATATAAAAATGAAATTTAAAAATATATGCTATAATGTTTAAAATTATTTACAAGAAAGAAAGGAATGGGTTAAGTGAATTTTGAAAATGAGATAACTGTAGCTATCAATGTATCAAAAAAAGATTTAATAAGTTTTTTAAATATTAATAATTATAAAAAAGTTGATAATTATATTGTTGATGATATATATTATATTCCAAATGATGTGGATTTAAATACAAATCCGTTGGAAATTCTCAAAAAAAGTATTTTAGTTAGAAGTATTGATGATAAAAAACACTATCTTATGTATAAATACAAAGAATATGATGAGAACGAAAATATAATTAAACAAGGAAAATCAAAAGTACAGGTTACTAGTAAAAATGATGCTAACTCATTTTTAAAAACAATAGAATATAAAGAGTTAATAAGAATTGTTGATAATATAGAAATCTATGAAAAAGATGGATTGCAAATTTGTGTTGAAGATGTTAACGATAAATATATATTTGTTGAAATTGAAGAAAATGAAAAGTATAATACTATTGAAAAAATGATTGGTGCTCTAGAGAGTACAGGGATTAATTATGATAAAAGCAATTATTTTGTAAAAAAAGCTAAAATTATTTTTGAAGAAAAATATAGAAATAATTAACAAATAAAAACAAAAAGGAGTGGTAATATGAACGAAGAAAAAAGTTTTACAAAAGTTGAAATTAACTGGTATCCTGGTCATATGGCCAAAACTAAAAGATTAATAAAAGAAAAACTAGATCTAGTTGATATTGTTTATGAAATAATAGATGCTAGAATACCTAAAAGTTCTAAAATAAAAGATATTGATAATATATTAAAAAATAAAAAGAGAATTTTAATTATGACTAAAATAGATCTTTGTGACATAACTAAAACACAAAAATGGATTAAATATTATGAACAGTTAGGTTATAAAGTTATTTCGTTGGACCTAATCAATAGTAAAAATATTAATAAAGTACTTGAAGTAACTAATGAAATGATGAAAGATGAATTTCAAAAAAGAAAAGAAAAAGGTTTACAAAAAAGGCGTGTAAGAGCTTTAGTAATTGGAATTCCTAATGTAGGAAAATCTACTTTTATTAATAAATTAGTAGGTAAAAAAGCAGTTAATGTAGGTAATAAACCCGGTATAACTAAAAGTATAGATTGGATTCGTATAAATAAAGATATAGAGCTCTTAGATACTCCAGGAATATTATGGCCTAAATTAGATGATATGGAAGTAGCTTATAATCTTGCAAGTATGACTGCAATAAAAGAAGAAGTTTTACCAATTGATAAAGTTGCAATTTATATATTAAATAAACTTAATAAAGAATATAATAAATTGTTAGAGAAGCGCTATGGAATAACAGATATAGATAACGAAAATATATTAAATACTTTTGATATAATTGGCAAAAAACGTGGTTGTATATTAAAAGGTGGAACAATTGATTACGAAAAAGTAGAAAAATTAATAATTAGAGATTTAAAAGAAGGACTAATAGGAAATGTCACTTTTGATTAAAATTTAGTAAAAAAGTATTAATTTATAAGTAAAATTTGTAAAATAAGTATTTAAAAGATTTAAAAAATGTTATAGAATAGGTATAGGTGATACAGATGAAAGCTAATTTTGGAAAAAGATTTACAAGTTATGTAATTGATTTTGTAATAGTAATGTTATTCTTAAATGTTCTTGGTTTAATTTTACCAACAAGTAAAAATATTGAAAAACTTTCTGAAGAACTAAATAAGATTAGCACAAATTATACTGAAAAAATTCAAAAAGATGGAAATATTAGTGTTGAAGAAATGGAATCCTATTTAAATGAAAGTGCTTCGCTTTCTTATAGAATTGACAAAGAAAATTTTATTTATACAATAATAGGAATAACTGTCTATATTTTATATTATGTAGTGTTTCAATATAAAAACGGAGGTCAAACTCTTGGAAAAAAATTAATGAGGATTAAAGTTTCCAAGGATGATGGAGAAGTAACGATAAATGATTTTATATTTAGAAGTTTTATAATTAATTCTGTTTTATACAATATGATAGCTTTAATTTTACTATTTACTACTAAAGATTTAACTTATATATATTCAATTGGGGTATTAGGATTTATACAATTTGCAGTAATGCTAACTAGTACTTTAATGATAGTAATTAGAAAAGATAAAAAAGCATTACAAGATGTTATAACTAAAACTAGTGTAGTAGAGGTGGCATAATGAGAGAACTTTCAGAACAAGAGATAGTTAGAAGAGAAAAAGTAGACAAAATAAGAAAAATATGCAATCCATATCCTGAAAGGTTTGAAGTTAATACAGAACTTAAGGATGCTAGAAATTTAGCAGACGGTACTAAAAATGTTAGTGTAGCAGGTCGTATTGTTTTAATGAGAAAAATGGGAAAATTAAGTTTTCTTACTATTAGGGATATTATGGGTTCAATTCAAATCTCAATTAAAGTAGATATGGTAGGAGAAGAAAATTACAAATTTTTTAAAGAAAATTTTGATTTAGGAGATTTTATAGGAGCTACTGGAGAAATTTTTACTACTCATACAGGAGAGAAAACTTTAAGGGCAGATAGTTTCGTATTTTTAGGTAAAGCGTTAAAACCTCTTCCTGATAAATTTCATGGTCTAGTTGATAGTGAATTATGTTATAGAAATCGTTATGTGGATTTAATAATGAATGAAGATACTAGAGATAGGTTTAGAAAAAAATATGACTTTATTAAGGAAATAAGACGTTATTTAGAAGATAGAAATTATATTGAGGTAGAAACTCCAGTATTGATTAATAAACCATCTGGCGCTTTAGCTAAACCATTTATGTCACATCACAATGCTTTAGATATTGACGTATATCTAAGAATTGCTCCAGAAACTTATCTTAAAAGAGCCGTAATAGGTGGATTCAATAAAGTGTTTGAATTTGCAAGATGTTTTAGGAATGAAGGAATGGATTCAACTCACTTACAAGATTTTACAATGTTAGAGTGTTATTGTAGTTATTATAACTATAAAGATAATATGATTTTAATAGAAGATATGTTAAAAACAGTAATAAAAAAAGTATTTGGAACTCTAATTCTAACTTTAAATGGAAAAGAAATAGATTTTTCTAAAAAATGGGAAACTGTCTCATTTAGAGAACTAATAATTAAATATATAGATATAGATATCAATGTGTATAATACAAAAGAAAAATTACTTGAAATTATTAAACAACGCGGTATTGAACTGGAAACAGATTCGGATATTGGTTTACTAGGGTTTGGTAACTTAGTAGATTTATTATACAAAAAGGTTGCAAGACCTATGATGATTGATCCTGTATTCTTAGTTGATCATCCAATTAGTCTTTCACCACTTGCAAGAGCAAACGATAATGATAAGAGTCTTACGGATAGATTTCAACTAGTTATCAATGGAGCAGAAATTGTCAATGCTTATTCAGAACTTGTAGATCCAATTGAACAATTAAAAAGATTGGAAGAACAAGCTAAACTTAATAGTGAAGGTGATGAAGAAGCAATGGTAATGGATAATGATTACATTGAAGCAATGGAATATGGAATGCCACCAATATCAGGTTGGGGAATGGGAATAGATAGAGTAATGCAGGTATTAACTGATGTGCCTAATATTAAAGATAATGTCTTATTTCCATTATTAAGACCAATAGATTATAAAGAAAATTAGAAAGGAAGTTTAATATGAAAAAACACAATTTATTTAAGATAATAGCAATATCAATTTTAGTATTTGTAATATTATCTTGGATTATTCCAACAGCTAATCTTTCAGGTACAGAATTAGTTAAAGCAGAAGAGCTTACTAGAATAGGTATATGGAATATATTTAACTTATTTAGTGTTTCTGTAAGTAGTTTTATTATCTATCCAATCTATTTAATTATGGTTGGAGTATTCTATCTAGTTTTAAATAAAACTGGAGTATATCAAGAAATAGTAAATAAATTTGCTAAAAAAATGAAAAAAAATCCAAAATTATTTATTGCAATTACAATAAGTATATTTGCAATAGTTTCATCAGTTACTAATTTAGGGTTAATATTGTTCTTATTTGTACCATTTTTCGTATCAGTAATTTATAAATTAGGATATGATAAATTTGTAGCCTTAGCTTCTACAATTGGGGCAATCTTTGTAGGTTTTATAGGTTCAACATGTGGATACTATATTAATAACATTATTAATCAAGTTTTAGGATTAGAATTAGGAAGTAATATAATTCCTAAAGTTATATTGCTAGTTATTTCAACTGCACTTTTGATAATTCATGAATTATCATACATTAAACGTATTACAGCAAAAAAATCAAAGGATACTAAAAAAGAAGAAATAAAAGATGAATTATTAATTGAAACAGATGAAAAAACTACTAAAAAAGCATGGCCAATGGTAGTAGTAATGGTTTTAGTTTTTGCACTTACTTTTCTATCTACAATTGCTTGGGATGTTGCTTATGGATTTGAAATATTTACTAATTTTCATAATTCAGTAGTAGGAGTAACAATAGGAAAAAGTTTCAAAATTTTTGAATATATTTTAGGTTCACCAATTAATATTGGGTATTACTCACAATATGGTATTAAGGCATTAGGTCAATGGGATTATACCGACTTATCAATAATTTTAGTATTTGCATCATTATTAATTGGATTAATGTACAAAGTTAAATTTAATGATATTTTAACATCATTTAAAGAAAGTGGTAAAAAATTTGCGAAACCAGCATTTCTAATTATTTTAGCGTATACGCTATTTGTACTAAATTATTATATTCCAATATTTAATACAGTAATTAGTTGGTTTGGAACTTCATTTAACATTGTAACAAGTTCAATAGTAGCAATATTATCATCATTTATTAATATAGAAATGGCTTATATTGCACAAGGAACTTTAGCTACTGTATCACAAATTTTCCAAAATGTTAGTTTAAATCCAACTCTTGCAGTATTATATCAAGCAATGTATGGATTAACATCATTTATCGCTCCAACAAGTGTATTATTGATAATAGGATTATGTTATTTAAATATTTCATACAAAGAATGGTTTAAACATATTTGGAAATTATTACTTGAATTATTAGTTGTCATTTTAATTGTATTAATAATTTTAATGATTATTTAAAAAAATAAATTGACAAAAATGCTTGTCTATTATAAACAATCTTAGAAAAATATTTTTCTAAGATTGTTTTTTCTTTTTTAACGTGATAATATAAATGATAGGGATGTATACTGATAGTTAGGAATAAAATATAAAATGTTGAAAATACTAAATGTAAAGTAACCTTCTGTTGATAGAAAAATATTGACCGGGGGGGGTAATATGATATCTTAAATATGTAAAATGTTGATAATGAA
>CALVZF010000041.1 GCA_944372455.1 uncultured Bacilli bacterium | reverse complement strand
ACGTATGAAACAAAAGGATGGTACAATGATGGTGCAGTAGAAATGGATATAGATAACCCATTCTTAATAAGAGGAGGAACTAAGGATGGAGAAGCAAGTTCAGGAATATTTAATTATCAATCTTCGGTAGGAAAACTATCAAATACTAGACACGAAATATATGGTACAACTTATGATGTCACAGCTAGAAGAGTTATTGTTCCTTAAATATTTAACAATCCAAAAATTTTTGGGTTGTTTTTTTCATGATTTTAACAAAACAATATGCATTATAAATTTTTAATAGTTAAAATATTTAAAAAATATACTGTTCATGTTATAATTTAAGTGTAATAATTCAAAAGAGGTGTACTTATGGCAAAAGCTAAAAAAAGAAAAGACAAAGAAAAAAGTAAGTTTAAATATACAAGTGAATTAGTTGGTTTTATTATTGTTTTAATTTCAATAATAGGATTATGTGGTTTTGGTATAGTTGGAGATATTGTTAGAGGCTTTGGGCTTTTTCTTGTAGGATCGTGGTTTCAATTACTTTTAGCAGCCTTATTTATTATTGGTATTTACATGGCCATAAAAAGAGAAATGCCAGAATTTATAAATACAAGAATGATAGGATTATATCTAATATTTATAGCGCTACTTTTATTTTCACATTTAAATTATGTAAATAAATTAGGTGGTAATGGTGTAGATATTTTTAAAGAAACTATTGATAACCTTATGATTAGTCTTAAAAGTGTAGATGCGATTGATGGGGGAGGAATAATAGGAGCAACATTTTCATTTATATTTTTCAAATTATTAGGTCAAGATGGTGCTTTTGTAATCTCTTTTGCCTTAGTGTTATTTGGTATAATTCTATTATTTAATGTATCACTAGTAGATTCTGTTAAATGGGCATGGCAAAAAATTAAAGGAATATTTAAAAAAGAAAAGATAACAACGAATGAAGAAAATACTAATGAATCTTTAGTTACAAATTCTAAAGAAGAAAACTTTGAAAAAAATAAAATAGTAGTTTCAAGTGTAGATGAACTTATACATGTTAACGATAAACAAGAAGAACAAAATAAAATTGATACTGCTAACAATGTAGAAGAATCTAATGCTGGGTATAAATTGCCTCCAATTTCTCTTTTAGATGAACCTAAAAAGCCTAAAAATACTCATGATGAAGAACAAATTAAAAGAACAATTGATATTTTAGAAAAAGTATTATCAGATTTTCAAATTGTTGGCAAGGTAAAAGAGGTACATGTAGGACCAAATGTCACTCAATATGAAATAGAATTAAAATCTGGAACTAAAGTAAGTAAAGTTTTAAGTATAGATCGTGAAATTGCTTTAGCGCTTTCTGCTCGTGATGTAAGAATTCAAGCACCAATTCCTGGTAAAAGTACAATTGGAGTAGAAATTCCCAATGCAGTTACTACAACTGTAGGATTAAGAGAAATTATTACTTCTGTTCCTAAAAACATGAAAGATAACAAATTAGTAGCAGCTCTAGGAAAAAATATAATGGGAAGACCCGTTTATACAGAAATTAATAAAACTCCACATCTTTTAGTTGCAGGGGCGACTGGTAGTGGTAAATCTGTATGTATAAATGGAATCATAATTTCAATATTAATGAGAGCTAAACCTGATGAAGTAAAACTTTTAATGGTTGACCCTAAAAAAGTAGAACTTAGTATGTATAATGGAGTTCCTCATTTAATGGCTCCAGTAGTTACAGATCCTAAAAAAGCATCAGTAGCACTTCAAAAAATCGTTTCAGAAATGGAAAATAGATATGAATTATTTAGTGAAAGTAAAACTAAAAATATTGCAGGTTATAATGAATTAATAGAACAAAAAAATAAAAATTTACCAGAAGCAGAACAGCTAAAAAAACTTCCATATATAGTAGTAATTGTAGATGAACTAGCAGATCTTATGCTAGTTGCTTCAAAAGAAGTAGAAGATTCTATAATGAGAATTACACAAATGGCTCGTGCAGCTGGAATTCATTTAATTATTGCAACTCAAAGACCATCAACAGATGTTATTACGGGCGTTATTAAAGCAAATATCCCATCAAGAATAAGTTTTGCAGTTTCATCAAGTATTGATTCAAGAACAATTTTAGATATGAAAGGAGCTGAAAAACTATTAGGTAAAGGTGATATGTTGTTTTTACCAATGGGAGAAAGTATTCCTGAACGTTTACAAGGTAACTTTATTTCAGAAGAAGAAATTAAAAGAATTGTTGATTTTACAATAGAACAACAAAAAGCTAAATACGATGCTAACTTAATGGAATTAGAAAAGAAAAATGTTGAAGAAAAAATTCCAGTTGAAGAATATGATGATCCCCTATATAATGAGATAGTAGATTATGCAATACAAGCAGGAAAAATAAGTGCCTCTTTAATTCAAAGAAAATATAGATTGGGATACAATAGAGCTGCTAGAATTATTGATTTGCTAGAAGAAAGAGGAATAGTAGGTCCACAAAATGGATCTAAACCTAGAGAAGTTTTAGTTAAATTAGAAAGTAAAACTGAAGAAGAATAAATATGTTAATTTATGTAAAAAGCTAATTATTAGGTTTTCTTTTTGATATTATTTTGATATAATTAATGAAGAGTAGGTGACTACATGAAGAAATTAAGTGTTTTAATTTGTTTAAGTTTTTTTCTAACTGGGTGTACTGTTTCTAAAGTAGACTTAGATAGTAAAGAAAAAGCCTTAGAAATTGCACTAAATAAAGATATAGAATTATTTAATAGAGTTTCAATAGGATATAAATATTATCTTCCAAGAGGAATGACTATAATAGATTACGAAAATTATAATGAGGTATTGTATTCAAATACCACAACTTACTATTTATATGTAGATATTACTTCTTACCATTACAAAAAAGAAAAACAATATGAAATTGATAATAGTAAACAATATTCTAAAATACTTAATTATGATGGTAAAACAGGATATTTAGAAATAGATAAACAAAATGATAAATATTATATTCTTTATGAATATAATTATGCTAAAATTGAAGCAATAGTAAAAGAAAAAAATATAAATGAAGCAATTTTAAATATGTCATATATTCTTTCTTCAATTAAATACAATGATGTAGTTATTAAAAATATTATTGGAGAAAACGTATTAGATTTTAAAGAAGAAAAGTACACAATCAAAAAACCTAAACAAAATGATAAAACTTTCTTAGATTATGTAAATATATATGATAAATATAATGATGAAGAGGAAATAGAAGACACAGATACAATTAAACAAAATAATGAAACATTAGAAGAGGTAACAAAATAACCATAAGGCGAGGTGGAAAAAGTGGGAATAGTAGACAAAATTAAAAATTTATTTTATGAAGATGAAATAGTTGAAGTACCAAAAGAAACTACAAAAGAAGATATAACTATTCAAAAAAAGGAAGAAACAAAAGAAAAGAAAGATGAATTAGATGAAGTAGTTAGTGAAAGAGACTTATTAAAATCTGAAACTACTTTTAAATTTCCAGTAATTTTTGAAGATGAAGATTTTATGGATATGAAACAAGAAAAAGCAAAAATTAAACCTAAAGAAGAATTAAGAGAAACTAAAAATAGAAATACTAATTCTAATTATAAAAAACCGACACTTGATAGAGAAGTTATAAGAGAAGTTATAGAAAAGCCTAAAAAGTTTTCACCTTCTCCAGTAATTTCGCCAGTATATGGAGTCTTAGAAAAAGACAATAGTAAGAAAACTGGTACAAAGAAAACAAGTACTTTAGAACATACTAAAGAAATGGTTATAAATTTTGATACAATTAGGAAAAAAGCCTATGGTTCACTAACAGACGACATTGAAAATGAGTTAGCACCTAAGGAGAAAGAAATAGATGAAATTGAACAAGAAATAGATAATATTTTGGGTGAAAATAATTTATTAAGTGATCTAGAAGAAGATAAAGAAGTGGAACCTATAGTTTCATCTGATTTAGAAGAAGATAATGATGAGTATAATTATAAAGATTTTGGGGTAGAATACAAAATAGATGAAAAAGTAACTAGAGAAAGTAAACTAAAAAAACAAAATAAATCTATTAAAGATAGTAAAACAGTAAAAGATAAAGACAATGATGAAGATAAAGAAGTAGAATTAACTGAAGATTTATTTAATCTAATTGATTCAATGTATGATAGATAGGAAGTGACAATAAATGGAATTTTTAAGTACTGTAATGCCTATAATATTATGTAGCCTTACATCAGTATTAGTTATTATTTTAATAGTACTTGCTGTAAAATTAATTAATACTATAGATAAAATTAATTTAATAGCTGATGATGTGCAAAAAAAAGTAGAGTCACTTAATGGATTTTTTAGTGTTATTGATCTAGTAACTGATAAGATATCAATTATAAGTGATAGATTAGTTGATGTTGTATCAAGCATATTTACTAAATTGTTTAGTAGAAAAAAAGAAAGAAAGGATGATTATGATGAGTAAAAATGAAAAAAGAAAAAGTCATGTTGGAAAATTTGTATTAGGTGCTGCCGTAGGAGCTACAATGGGAATATTATTTGCTCCAAAAAAAGGCAGTGAAACAAGAAGAGATTTAAAAAATAAAATTGATGAATTAATGGGTAAAGTAAAAGAAATAGATTTAGAAGATGTAAAAGAATCTATAGAAACTAAAATTGATGAATTAAAATATGAATTAGAAGATTTAGATAAAGAAAAAGTGTTAAAAATTGCAAAAGAAAAAGGTGCACAATTAAAAAATAAAGCTGTGGAACTTTATAATTTAGCTATTGAAAAAGGTACACCGGTTTTGCAAAAAGCAGCACAAGATGTTAAAGATAAAACCATTGAAGCAGTAGAAGAAATACTAAAAAAATTAAAAGATGAAGACAAAAAAATTAAATAAAAAACAATCCAAAAAATTTTGGATTGTTTTTTTGTAAAGTTTAATCTGTTGATAGAAAAATATTGACCGGGGGGGGTAATATGATATACTTTAATAAATAAAAATAATAATAAGTGGGTGAGTATGTGGAAGTATGTTCTGGCCAAATAATGGTGGTATTTAAATTTATTGGAATAATATTAGATATAATAAAAATAGCAGTTCCAATATTACTTATAATAATGGGATCAATAGATTTTGCAAAGGCAATTATTGCAGGAAAAGATGATGAGATAAAAAAATCTCAATCAACATTTATTAAAAGAGTCATAGCAGCAGTAATAGTATTTTTCGTACCAACAATAGTAGGGTTATTATTATCGTTAATAAATCAAGATAAAAATGCTTGTCTAAGCTGTGTTTTAGATACCAGTACTTGTAATATTACTGAAACAAGTCAAAACAGTTATAAAAGTACTGAAAAGCAAGATGGACTTTATAATTTTGAAGAATGTGATATAGAAGATGAAAAATGTATTAGTGAGGTAATTTATGATGAAACTAGATAAAAAAAAGATTATAATAATAGGAATAAGTATAGTAACAATAACAATAATAAGTATTTTAATTTATTTATTTTTTATTAAAAGTTATGATATTTCAATAGAAGTAGCAGCAAGTAATAAGAAAATAGGGTATATATATGGACCAAATAAAGAAACAAGAATGACAATACCAAAAAATAGTAATGCGAAATTAAAAATAATAACAGAGAAACAAAAAAAAGCAAAATGTTATTCAACAAATGAAGAGATATTAAAAGTAGAAAATGATGTAATAACTACAATAAATAGTGGAAGTGCAGAAGTATATTGTAAATTGAGAAACAGCAAATCAAATAGTATTTTAATAACAGTTCAGTAGGAGGAAGTTTTAATTATGAAGAAAATTAATTATATTATTACATTTTTAGTGTTTTTCTTAGTATTTTCAGTTAAAGTAAATGCAATAGGAGCTACTAATTATTTTGATTTTAATCAATATGATTTTGATGCAGAATGGGAAAAAATTCCTATTGATATTGAGGGATATATAACTCCTACAGAAGGACCATGGGCAGGTAATGTTGGTAAATGTATAATGATAGAAACTTCCGATCAAGGATTATTGATAGTAGTGGGATACCGTGATGTAGATGACTTTAAGATAGATTATTCTAATGGTGGGGTAACTCACATTAAGCGTCACACTAAATTAATAAAATTAGATAAAAATTATCAAAAACAATGGGAAAAGAATTATTTTAAGTTAGGAAATTGGGATAATCCAGATCCAAGTGCGATTACAGTTGAAACTACGGCAACTGATATAGCAGAATTAAGTGATGGTAGTTTTGTTATTACTGGAAGAGTATATGGATGGGTACATTCAAAAAGTATAACTTATATTAACCCCGATGCTTTTATGGCTAGATTTGATAAAGATGGTAATCTAATGTATGAATATATTTTTTATGACCAAGGTTTTGAAGAAGGATTTGTTGTTGCAGCTTTAGAAGACGGTGGTTATATTATAAAGTACGATGAACCATTTGAGTGGCTTAATCATTTTAGTGATTTAGGAATGCCAGATTTTTTTGATCGTGAAAAATTTGATACTACAGATACCAAAATAAAATTTCACAATGGTGAACTAGATGATTATTATTATGTAGTATACGATAAAGATAATAATGTTGTAGATTATTTTAGTACTTCAGAAAGTGTCAAATTAAACGATTATAAATTTAAAGATAGATATGCAAAACAAGCTTTAGAACAAGTTGCAGGAAATAGCAAATCGTATTTAGGTGTTAATAGTGAAGGTGATGTCTTACTTTCTCACGATGATGCATGGAATTTTTATGATTTTTATAGTATGGAATTTAAATATAAAATTAGTGAAGAAAAATATATAAATGCTGGTGGTGTTTGGGGGTTTGGAACTAATGGAGAAATGATGGGGGGCAAAGCTATTATAGATAGAGAGGGAAATATAATATATGATGGATCTAATGGAGAACTAAGACCATCAGAAAATATAATTATGGGGTTAGTATTATCAAATGGGAATTTAGTTAGATATGATTACAATAGTAATTTATACGTAAAAAGACCTACCAACTCTAATGATAAGATAGATGAAGATTTTGCAGAGTTTATAATAGATGGTAAAAAAATAGAGAAACCATTAGGTGTATTTTTAGAAAATGATAGAACATATATAAACATTAGTAGTTTATGTTCTGTAATGGGATGTACATTTGAAAGAGGAGAAGAAAATAATAATAGACTTATATTCAGATTTCCATATGATTTTAAAGATACTGATAGTAAAATAAGTGCTAATTTAAAAGATAGAATAAAATATACAGTTATTCATGAATTAGGTAGTAAGGAATACAGCTCATATTTAGAAGTTCAACCAATAAAAAATTTTATTCTTCAAAGTCCTACTTTTGATGCAAATAGTATAGATGTTACATCAAAAGAAGTAGATGGAGATATATATGTACCATTAAGATTTATATCTGAAGCTTTAGGAAGATATGTAGAATATAATCCTGAAGGAGAAAATGGAAAACCAGTAATAACTATTTCAAAATCAGGAGAAGGAGAATTTTATGAAAAATATGATATAGCAGTTTCATATGATGAGTATAAGGAAAATGAAGTATTAACAAATGCAATAAATACATTTCCATTAAAAATGGAACTTAATAAAAAATTATACGGATATGGATATGAAAAAACAAGTAATGAAGTAATAAATATTGATAAAACAATAATTATACCTACTCTAATAAATAATTTAATAGAAGGGGAAGATTTAGAATATAAAGAAGAGGATACAAGTGGATTAGAAAACAATTATTCATATGGAAATTATAATTCTGAAGCAAATTGGATTGAAAAAACAAAAGAAGAATATGAAGATATTGAATCATTCTCATTTCTAGTAGTATCTAATATTGAAGGATATCCATTTACAAAAGTTATAAGCTTTGAAAATTGATTTATTAAATTTATAAGTATTTTATCAATTGGTATTGAATAATGAAAAAGACAATTCAAAATTTTTTGGATTGTTTTTTTTATTTTGGTATGATAATATAAATAATAGGGATGTATACTGATAGTTAGACATAAAATATAAAATGTTGAAAATACTAAATGTAAAGTAACCTTCTGTTGATAGAAAAATATTGACCGGGGGGGGGTAATATGATATCTTAAATATGTAAAATG
>CALVZF010000040.1 GCA_944372455.1 uncultured Bacilli bacterium | reverse complement strand
CCTTGAGGCCCTGTTGGACCTGTTGGACCAGTGGGCCCTGTTATTCCTTGAGGCCCTGTTGGACCTGTTGGACCAGTGGGCCCTGTTATTCCTTGAGGCCCTGTTGGACCTGTTGGACCAGTGGGCCCTGTTATTCCTTGAGGCCCTGTTGGACCTGTTGGACCTGTTGCTCCACCAGATGAACCTGCTGGACCTGTTGGACCTGTAGCCCCTCTAGGTCCTGTTGGACCTATAATACTTATACCTCGAGGACCAGTAGGACCAGTTGGCCCTGTTGGACCAATAAAGCAGAAAGTCTTCGTACAACATAAATGATCTAAACGCTTTTCTTCTCTCATAAAATATCACCTAACTTATAATATGAACTTCTTAAAATTTCATATAGTAATAACGTATAAAATGAATAATCATAAAAATAATTAGGTATATTTTTTTAAATAATTTAATAAAAAAACCTATTCTTTACAAATAGGCTTTTATTAGATAAATAACAAATTTTATTAATTATTGATAAAATTTAAAATATCTTCTTTTGGCATAAAACCAACATTCTTTTTAACTTCATTTCCATTTTCAAACAATATCAATGTTGGAATACTCATAACGCCATGATTAGCTGCAATATCATTATGTTCATCAACATTTACTTTGATGATTTTAATATCATTATTTTCATTAGAAATTTCTTCTAGTAATGGACTAATCATTTTGCATGGTCCACACCAAGAAGCATAAAAATCAACTAAAACTTTTCCACTATTAATAAGTGAATTAAAATCTTCATTTTCTAAATGTATTAAACTCATAAAAATTCTCCTATCTATAATTATTTAAAATGCTTTCAAAATTTAAAGCTTCATCTTCCTTAATTTTGCCTTTATCAATTAATCTTTCCACCGATTCCACATCTGTAATTTTATATTTTAATAAAACATTTAAAGCTTCTCTATTATACTCATCTTTATTATTATATTTATCTTTTAATTCATATACATCTTGAAATGCGTCTAAAGAGGTTCCTACATATTTAGTAAGAAGTGGTGTATTATTTAAAATTTTAGGAGTTAATTTAGAATCATTAATAATGCCAATATTAAACATTGGTAGTGATAAGACGTATAAAATTATAAATACATAAATATATGTTTCAATAAATCCCACTACAATACCCAATATTTTAGAAGGAATACCTAATACAATTGTAAAATCTAAAGCTTTTTCAATGGCGTTAGATACAAAATTTAAAAGTCCAACTCCAATTAAAAGAATGGCGAATACAATTACAAATGCTAATAGTTCATACAGTAAAATATTTAAAGCAGTTACACCAGCGAATTTTCCTCCAAATGTAAAAAAAGGAAAATGTTCTAACATAAAATTAGCAACTGGATGTCTTAATATAGTAGCTAAAATAATAGCTATTATAAGTCCTATAAAAGAAACTCCTGTTCTTATTGCTCCCCTTTTGAATCCTATAACAGCACCAAAAGCTAAACTAAGAACTATTATAACATCTACTACATTCATATAATATTTCTCCTTTACTAATTATTTATATTATTAGTATATTACATTTATTAAAAAAAATAAAGAAAATATGGTAAAATAATTCTAAGGAGGTATTAATATGCCTAAAGCAAAACAAAAGACTATTGTTATGAAAGTTAGTGACAAAATAAAAGAAGAAATGATTAACTATTATGCTTTTAAAAGAAGAGAAAAAACTCCACCCTATGCCATTTTTCAAGCAGATGAAGCAGATACAGTAGTAACACTTTATGAAAGTGGAAAAGCAATGTTTCAAGGAATAAGTGCAGATATTGATGCTAAAATGTGGAAAGAAAAAGAAGCATTTTATAATCCTAATAAAGAAATAGAACCTAAAAAAGAAATTATTAAAACTTCTGAAATCTGCCCTTTGTGTGGTCATGAATTAGTGGTTAGAACAAGTAAATATGGAGAATTTACTGGATGCAGTAATTATCCAAAATGTAATTATATTAAAGGTAAAGACACAAAAGAAAAAAAATTAAAAAATATTGAGAAAGTTGATTATTATAATGTAAATGCGATTGGTTCTGACGAAGTAGGAACTGGAGATTTTTTTGGCCCAATGGTGGTCACGGCAACTTTTGTAAAAAAAGAAGATATCGCCTTTTTAGAAAACTTAGGAGTTAAAGATTCAAAAAAAATGAGTGATGAAACAATACTTAAAATTGTTCCTCAAATTTTAAAAAGAATACCATACAAAACTGAAATTATGACTAATATGGAATATAACTCTATCTATAGTGATTCAGTAAATATGAATGCTATTAAGGCATTATTACATAATAAAGCATTATATAATTTAAAAGAAGAAATAAAAGATTATGATTATATAATAGTCGATCAATTTGTTAATCCCAAAAAATATTATGAATATTTAAAAAACGAAAATAATATAGTTAAAAATATTTCCTTTTTGACTAAAGGAGAAGATAAAAATTTAGCAGTTGCTTGTGGTTCGCTTATAAGTAGATACACATTTTTAATAGAATTAGATAAATTAGGAGAAAAATATGATATATTTTTCCCAAAAGGAGCTTCTAATTTAGTAGATGAATTTGGAGCACAATTTGTTAAAAAATACGGATTTGAAGAATTAAAAAAAGTTGCTAAAATGAATTTTAAAAACGTAGATAAAATTAATGAACTAAAATAAAACACTAACCAAATTAGTTAGTGTTTTATTTTATATATTTTCTTCTCTAATAGCATCTAATATATTTTCTTTTTTAATCTTTTTAGAAGCATACATCATACTTAATGAAGTAATTATGAAAACTCCAAATACACTTATTATGATTGCTTTCCATGGAATTAAAATTTCTCCAGTAGTTATATTTCCAAATATTTTATGGAAGATAAAAATTATTAAAGCACTAAGTGGTAAGGAGTAAATCAAAGCCTTAAGTCCATATAATAAACTTTCAAACCTAATCATTTTATTAAATCCTTTAGGAGTAAGACCTATACTTCTTAAAACCGCAAATTCTTTTCTTCTAAGTGCAATACTTGTATTAATTGTATTAAATACTGAAGTAACCCCTATTAAAGTTACAAGAGTAATAAAACCATATAAGAACATTCCTATAACAATTACTAGATTTCTTTGCATTTCCATTGCATTAGTAACATCTACAACATAACATCCTTCACTATTACTACTAGAATCTATTATATTTTCTATTTTTTTAGTTACTTTTTCATGTTCTTTAGATTGTATAAAAATTGTTTTCTCAATATTATTTTTATCAGTAATATTTTTTTGTAGCTGATTCATCATTTTATTAGATACAATAAAGTTTAAATTTATATCATTTAGAAAATCATCTAAATATTTAGGCGCCTTAGAACTTACTGTTATATTGAAATTTAAATTCTTACTATCTATAATATTGCCATTTTCATCATAATTTGTAAAAGTTATTTCTACTTTATCAGAAGTTTTTATATTAAAGGGTGTATATTTTATAGTTTTTCTACTAGCTTCATCGTAAGTTACTGCACGATTGATTAAAATTGGTTTTATATCTTCTCCATTATAATTATTGTAATTTAACCCTATTTCTTTTAAATAATTTTTATAGCTGTTATCATCTAATGCCAGAAATTTAACAGTTAAATTTTCTAAATCTCTTAACTTTAAATTATAAATTTTTTCTATATATTTTTTTGATTCTTTTGTTAGTAATTTTTCATAATTATTTAAACTACCATATCTAGTTCTGACTATAGAATAATTATCTATTAAATCAATACCTACAATTTCATTAATCATTTTAGCATTATCATCTTTTTGATACATTGTTGTTATTATATCGTAATCTTTTATTTGTAAGAAATCACTAGTTCCTGCGTTTCCATATTCTATAAATGTACTAAAAGATATAAATAAAACTATACTTACTACTAAGCTTAAAATTGTAATTCTATATTTCTTTTTATTTCTTTTAATATTTTTAAATGCTAATTCCCCTTCAATTCCAAATAATTTTTGAACGAATTTGTTAGTTTTAACATTTCTTCTAGAAATTTTGATATCATCATTTAATCTTATTGCTTCAATTGGACTTATTTTACTAGCACTTTTACTTGGTAAGTATGCAGAAATTATAATTGTAATAATCATATATATTATTGGAATTATTATAAATAATGGATAAAGCGCTAAAGTAAGATTTCCTTGAAACATATCTTTTAACAAATTATTTGTAATTTCTAATACTACATATATACCAAATATACCAGAAATTATACCTATTGGAATTCCTATAATACTTACTATAAAAGCTTCAAAAAATACGGTTTTTTTAATTTGAGTTTTAGTAGCTCCTATACTTGAAAATAATCCAAATTGTTTTTTTCTTTCCATTACAGAAATTGCGAATGAATTATAGATTACAATAGCGCAACCTACTGTTATTAAAATTAGAATTACTGTAATTACACCAAACATAGTATTATTAACATTTGAATAAGTACTTTCACCAGATAATGATAATAAAGAATTATTATAATTTAGAGTACATTCACTTTCTATGTTATCACATATCTTTTGTGTTTTATCAACCGTGTTTTTAATACTTTTATAAGTTACAAAAACACTAATTTTACTATCTTTAGAAATACTTTTTTCATTAATTTTAGTTAAAACTGTATACCCTGGAGCAGAATATGGTTCTTGATTTAGTCTTTCTACAATCCCTACAATCTTGTAGTCTTTTTTTGTAAAAGGTTCTAAAGTTTCTGTTCCCTCTACTTCATCGTTTATATATGGATTTTCTTGCCATAGTACATCTTTTTCCCCTATTTTTCTATATCCTATATCTAAACTTAAAGTATCTCCTATTTCTAAAGGAACTTGTGCATTTTTTAAAATATGATTTGAAATTACTACTTCGTTTTCATTTTTAGGATATCTTCCTTTTAATAATTTAGTAGTTTCAAAATAGTTATTATCTACACTTTCTATGTATAAATATGGTTTATCTTCATTTTGAGATTCTGATAAATATGAGTAACCTATTTTTGATTCTAAAACTGTTTCTTTTACATTTACATTATTTTTAATGTATTTATAATCATCATAAGATATATCTTTAATTAGTACATGATGACTACCAGAAGAAGCAATTGCTTCTTTTATTAAATATTCTCTAAATGAAGAAAACAAAGTACCAATTCCTACCATAAGTGCGGTAGAAAGAATAATTCCTATAATAGTTACTATTGTTCTTTTTTTATTCAGCTTTAAATGTTTTATTGTTAATTTATTTAATATATTCATAATTATTTTACCTTTTCATCGCTTACTATTTTTCCATCGTCAATGGTAATTATACGTGAAGCATTTAAAGCTAAATTATGATCATGAGTAATCATAATTATAGTTTGGTTATATTTTTTATTAGAAATTTTTAGTAGTTCAATTATTTCTTTACCACTTTTACTATCTAGATTACCAGTTGGTTCATCCGCAAGTAATAATGAAGGTCTATTCATTAAAGCTCTTCCTATTGATACTCTTTGTTGTTGCCCACCAGATAATTCATTAGGTAAATGTTTAACACGTCTTTCTAAACCTAAAGTATCTATTATTTCTTTTAAATATTCTTCATCTACTTCTTTGTTATCTAATAAAATTGGCAAAGTAATATTTTCTTTTACATCTAATATTGGAATTAAATTATAAAATTGATAAATAAGTCCTACTTGTCTTCTTCTAAAGATCGCTAAATTATTTTCATTTAGTTTATAAACATCTTCTTTATCAACATATACTTTACCACTTGTCGGTCTATCAACCCCTCCTAATATATGTAATAAAGTAGACTTACCACTTCCACTTGGTCCAACAACTGCTACAAATTCACCTTGATCTACACTAAATGAAACATCATCTAATGCTTTAACTAAAGTGTTCCCTTTTCCATAATTTTTACATAAATGCTCTACTCTTAATATTTCCATGTTATCCCTCTTTTTCTATATATTTTTGATAATATTCTTCTAAGCATAAATTTTCATCATGCATAATTTGCGCTACTTCTTTTGACACATAAGTAAAATGCCAAGGTTCATAATTAATTTTAGTTATTTCTTCTTTTTCTTTTGGATATCTTAATATAAATCCATACTTATAACTATTATCTTTTAGCCAATACCACATTTTCCAATTATAGTCATTATTTCTCATACTAAAGTCAATTGCTCTACCTGTTTGGTGTTCCGAATATCCTGCTTGTTCTACGGTTTCATTAGCTTTTATTATTGCTTCTTCTTTACTTAAATCTTGATATTCTTTAACTTTATCATTAAATAATTTATCTTGCTCTTTATAAGTTCTATATGCATTATTTATATAAAGTACTGTATTATCTTTAGAAGAAGCCTTACTCATTTCTTTTAAGTCATTGAGTATTTCTTTAGAAACTTTAAACCCATTATACTTAACTAAATCTGGAACATACTCTTTGTCTAACTTATTTTCCTTATTGACTAACATTACTTTAAATTCTTTTTCTACTTTTCCACTTGGTGGTGAGTTATTCAAAAATTTAATAAAAAATAGCATAATAAGAACTAATAATAGAATAATACCTAAACTAATATGTCGCTTTCTTTTCATATAATCCTTCCTTTTAACAACATTATTATATTTAAGTATTATGACTTTTAAATGACAAATTTGGTTACATTTTTGTCACTTTTAATTATATATTACTTTTATAAAATTTAATTATAAATTTTGTACCTTTGTTTTTTTCACTTACAACACTTATATCTCCATTTTGTTTTTCAATTACTTGCTTTGCCATATTAAGTCCTATTCCAATACTATCTTTATTACTCTTCAATCCTTTATAAAATCTTTCAAAAATATGATTTAAATCCTGTTCATCTATCCCTTCACCATTATCTTCAATATTAATTTCCACATAAAGGGGATTATCTAAATAAGTAATTATAATTTTTCCTAATTCGTTAGTATGTTCATGAGCATTTTTAACTATATTTAAAATAGCTTCTAAAGTCCAATTAAAATCCCCAATAAAATAAATATTTTTATCACCATGAATTTCTAATTCTTGTTTTTTTAATTCAATAGGAATTTTTAAAGGTTCTATTGCTTTTTCAACTAACTCTTTAACTAATACTTTATCTTTTTTTAATTTAATTGTTCCACTTTCTAATTTTGAAAGTTTTAAAAGCGAAGTTACTAACCATTCTATTCTTTCTAATTGTTGTTCATTTTTATCTAAAAATTCTTTTTTTATCTTTTTATCTAAATCATCATATAAAAGATTATTAATCATATACATACTTGTTAAAGGAGTTTTTAATTGATGAGAAATATCAGATAAAGTTTCTTCTAAATATTTTTTATCTTTACTTTCTATTTCTTTTTGTTCTCTAAGTTTTTTAGTTATTTTGTATACATCATTTTTAAGAGTACTAAACATTCCTTCTTCATATTCTTTAATATTAAAATTATATCTGTCATTTAAAACTTCATTAATATATAAATTTAAGTTTTCTAACTTTTTATAAATTCTTCTTAAGTGAATAAAATATATAATTGTAATTATTAAAAAACATATAACTCCTCCAATAATATTCCAAGCAATTAGATTGTTTTTAAAAGTTTTACTTTCTTTTATAAAATATAAATTTTCTTCATCTATTCCATATTTTTGTAATAATTTTTTTCCACTTTCTATATTACCATTATTTTCTTTTATTAAGTTAATTATTTCTACCTCACTATCAGGATATTTTTTTACTAATTCATCTACTATTTTAGCGTTATTTTCTATAATATAGTTTCTATATATTAAAGCACTTCCTATTCCAAAGGAAACTGAGATGAAAAAAAGAACAATAAATACTATTAACATTCTAAAGATTAAGTTTTTAAATTCTTTACTTTTAAACATAGTTAATTTTCTATTTTGTATCCAATGCCTCTTACAGTTTGGATTATTTTAGGATTATCTTTATTGTCTTCTATTTTTTCTCTTAATCTTTTTATATAAACTGTTAATGTATTGTCATTTACAAAATCTTCATTAACATCCCAAATGTCTGCTAAAATTTGCTCTCTTGTAAAAACTTGATTAGGATTGGTAGCTAAAATAAGTAGAATTTTATATTCTAGTGCTGTAAGCATCACATCTATCCCGTTTTTAAATACTTTAGCTTGTTTTAGATCTATTTCAATATTTTTAATAATTATTTTATTAGTATCTAATCCACTTTCTTTTCTTAGAGTTCTTTTAATTCTTGATAATAATTCTCTAGCTTTAAATGGTTTAGTTATATAGTCATCTGCCCCCATATCAAGCCCCATTACAATACTTACTTCATCATCAATGGCAGTTAAGAAAATTACTGGAATATCATTTTTTTCTTTAATATATTTAAATACTTCAAATCCATTTTTATCTGGTAAACCTAAATCTAATAATACTAATGAAATATTAGATTCTTTAATAGGATTTTTAGCTTCTTCAAAACTGTTTGCTATTTCTACATCATAGCCTTCTTGTTTCAAATAATATTCTAATCCCATGCTAATAGTTTTATCATCTTCTATAATTAAAATTTTTGACATATAAATTCACCAATTTAATTATACTATATTTTATAAAGTCTAAGGTGAATAATTTGTAAGAAAAAAATAAAGCAATTCTAGTAAATTACTTTATTCAGACTGTTGACAAAGAAAAAAAAGTTAATAGTCTTTTCATATAGAAGGAAATATAATATAATAGAGATGTAAGG
>CALVZF010000039.1 GCA_944372455.1 uncultured Bacilli bacterium | reverse complement strand
AAACAAACAACGTATGGGTAAAAGCAGGAGGAGATTTAGGTTGGTATGACTATTCTAAACAAGAGTGGGCTAATGCAGTGACAGTAAAACCAGATAAAATTACTTGTTATCAATCTGATGGACACCTAGGGGATATTACTGGCGTAGGCTATAATTATAACGAGGACACTGGTGAAGCAACAATACCTGAACCTGATGGAGATATTACAAAAGAAGACTCAGACGTTATTATGCATTTAATGGTAGGACAGGTCACTATGGAAAAATTAGTTCAGAATACAAAACTATCTGAATCAGAAATTATTAAGAGATTAGATCTTAATAAAGACGGATTAAATGACATATCTGATTCAAATATTATATTAAATGTAGTGGCTGGTACAGAATATATTTGTGATAATAATTTACAAAATAATTCAAAAGAAGAATATTTTTCTGCTTCACCAGGAGTGCAAATAAATCCACAAAATATAATTAATTATTATACTTGGATACCAAGATATAAATATAGAATAAATAATACAGGGAGTACAACCTTACCAAGTATGATAGATGTAGAGTTTGAAAGTGGGGTTACCTCAACTGGAGTAAGTATAAATACAAGTGGAGTAGCTAAAACAGAATACTATACTCATTCAGCATTTAGAGATGGAAGTAATGTATATAAGAGTACGCCTTATGACCAATCTGGTTGGGATAAAGAATTATCTGGATTCTGGATTAATAAATTTGAAAAATATAGTTCAAGAATAACTGTTTCAACAAATATAAATGCGTTAAAAACTCAAGTTGATAAAGAAATAACAACTGGTTCAGCCTTTACAGATCCAAACACTACTGTTCACATGATGAAAAATACAGAATGGGGAGCAATCGCATACCTTTCACAAAGTAAATATGGAAAAATGGGAAATAGTGATTATACAGGAGCTAATAAAGAAATTTATATAAATTCAAGTGCAGATTTTATAACAGGAAGAAGTGCTGGACTAGTACCAGGAGCAAGTAATATTTCTACTTCAGATAGAAATATTTATGGATTTAATGGTCAATATTGTGGAACTCAATATATTAAAGTATGTAAAGGAACTAAAGATGTATTAAAAGGAAGTGGAGCAAGTACTTCTGGAACAGTATACGGAGTATATGACATGGTAGGTGGTAAAAAAGAACACGTAATGTCAAATTATAATAATTCATTAGCTTCTTCAGGACTTACAGCGGATTTCTTTACAACAGAAGCAAATAAAAAACTATATGATAGTTATACTCCAGATAAAATGTATATCTTAGGAGATGCCACCGAAGAAACTAAAGGTTGGTATAATGACAGTATTAATACAATGGATACAGATAATCCATTCTTAACAAGAGGTGGATTCTATAGTGATGGAGCAACCGCAGGAATCTTTAATAGCGTTCAAGATGTCGGTTCCGGTGTTAGAAATCAAACCATCACTAGAGCAATCATTATTCCTTAAAAAAGTGTAATTTATTACGCTTTTTTTATTTTTTTGATATAATTACAATAAGGAGTGGTAATAATGACTGAAGAACAAAGATTATCAATATTAAAGTCTAATTATTTTCCCTATGAAAAAATGACAGAACAAGAAAGAGATATGTGTTTAGAATATTTATCAAAGTGTAAAGAGTTTTCTGATTCACATGTTATTAAAAATGCATACAAATATATAATAGTAAATGCCAATTTTATAAAAGATGAAACTGGGTACCATTATTCTGGGACTTATTCTATCAATTTAGAAAATGGACACGAAAATAGATGTTTTAGAGGGACAATTAAGTTCTTAGAAGATACTATTGAAGTGAACAATGAAATAACTAGACTATGTGTAAATGCTAATCTCAAAGTTTATAATACTATTGATATATTTACGAAAATAAAAGATAACCTATACGAAAGAAAAAGCAAATATGATTATTCAGATGCGATTTTTAAAGACCAAGTAAAACTAAATGAATATAATCAAAGTAAATTTTTAAACACAAATGGAAATAAATCTTTATAAAGAATTTATTTCCATTTTTTTTATATAATTAATTAGGGGGATGTTATGCGTTTATCAGAATTACAAGCTAAAGATATTGTAAATGTCATTGATGGAAAAAAACTTGGAAGAATAATAGACGTAGTTGTAGATGATGGCAAAATGTATAATCTAGTAATAGAACCTAGACGCTTTTTTTTAAATTTTTTTAAAAGAGGAGATGAAATTTCTATTAAATGGGAATCTATTGAAAAAATAGGAGAAGATGTAATTTTAATTAAATTATAAATTTAATTCATAAATATTAAGATACATTAATATAATTTTAATGAACATGAGGAGGATTATTATGAAACAAGTTATTCCATTTAAAAAAGATATTATCTTTAAAAGTAAAATAGCAGAAATTACTAGTATTTCTTTAGAACATTCATTATCTTTAGAAGAAGAAGATATGATTAGTGGAGATTTTATAATTAGTGGAGATTATAAAATGACAGAAGCAAGCATAAATAAAGAAGCTTTTTCCTATAATTTACCATTTGATATCGCACTAGACTCTAGATATGATACTAAAAACTTAAAGATAGAAATTCAAGATTTCTATTATGAAATTATCAATGATGATATTTTAAGAGTAAACATTGAAGTATTAATTGATGGATTAGAAGATAAACCATTTAGAGAAGAAATTGAAACAATAGATTTTGAAAATGAAAATACTAATCAAGAAGAAATTAATGAATTAAAAGATTTAGATGAAGAAAAAGAAGAAGATGAAAGTCTTATAGAAATTACTAATACAATTGAAGAATTAAAAAGACAGTTAGATGAAAAAAATAACAACTTGTATAATTTAGAAAAATTAGTAGAAGAAAAAGAAAAAGCATATCAAGATGTTGTTGAAAGAAATGCTCAAGTTGAAGTAAAAGAAGTAGAAAGTGTTGAAAACGAAATTCCAATACTTGAAACACAAACTCCAAATATTAATGTAGATACTAAAGAAATAAAAAGCTTATTTGGTAGTTTAAATGAAGATGAAACTTTTAGTACTTATCACGTATATATTATGAGAGAAGAAGATACAATAGATAAAGTAATCACAAAATACAATACTTCAAAAGAAATATTATCAAAATATAATGATATTGAAAATATACAACTTGGAGATAAAATAATTATTCCGGCTATAATAAATGACTAATAATATTAATGATATATTAAATAAACACGCTCTAAATCCAATTAAATATACTATCAAAAATAGTGTAACAATAGTGGATACAGATAAAGGGCGTGTTGTTTTTAAGAAGAATAAGAATAGCCATAGGAATAATGTTAACAATTTATACGAGTATTTAAATTCTAGAAACTTTGCTTTCTATCCTAAATTACTAGATAGTGATGATATTTCAAATTATGATATGTATGAATTTATAGAAGAGGTAGATACCCCAAATGAACAAAAAGCTTTAGATATCGTATATTTAGCCTCACTTTTACATAATAAAACTACTTATTACAAAGAAGCTACTGAAGATACCTATAAAGAAATATATGAAAATGTAAAAAAAGAATTAGACTATTTATATAATTATTATACAGACTTAATTACAATAGTTGAAAGAAGTATATATATGAGTCCTAAAGAATATTTATTTGCAAGAAATATCTCTAAAATATATGCTTGCATAATGTTTTGTAATGTAGAATTAGATAAATGGTTAGAAATGGTCAAAGATAAAAAAAAATTAAGAGTTGTTACTTTACACAATAATCTTAGTTTAGACCACTTAATAAGAAGTAGTGATCCTTATTTAATTAGTTGGGATAAAGCTAAAAAAGGAATCCCAATTTATGACTTTTATAACTTTTACCAAAAACATTACTTAGATTTAGATTTTAATGACTTGTTTTACGAATATAATCATAGATATCCACTTTTAGATGAAGAAAGAATGTTATTACTTATATTACTTTCAATGCCTAAAAAAATAGAGTTTCAAGATAATGAATTAGAAGCTTGTAAAACAATTAGAAAACAATTAGATTATATATATAAAACAGAAAATTTAGTAAAAGAGTTTTACGATATTAAAGCTACTTAAAGTAAGTAGCTTTTTTAAAACCAAGTTATTCTTAATATAAAATATACTAAGAAACAAAGTTCAATGAATAATATTAATGCATGAATTGAAAAAGATAAAAAAATTAAAAGAATTACTTGATAAAAAATTATTATTCCCAAAATTAATGTTCCGAAAATCCAGAAAGGACCACCACGACAAAACCATCTTCTCCACATAGTACGTCACCTAAAATATTATATGAAAAGTTATGAAAAATGTTATATTATAGTATTAATTTGTATTTTGAGTTATAATAATAATGGTGGTAATAATGAAGAGGAAAATAAATAGTACAAATGTAATTATTTTAATTGTAATAATAATTTTACTATGTTTTTTAATCTTTTTAATTTTTAATAAATCAAATAAAATTGAAAACAAGATGGCTAATTTAATTAATAAAAATTTAAAAGAAGTAAAAGAGTATGCAAAAGCTAATAATCTTTCGTTAGATATCATATATGAATATAGTAAGACTATTGAAAAAGACAAAGTAATAGATCAAAGTATAAAAGAAGATAATATTTTAAAAGAAAATCAAAAACTTATTGTTACAGTTTCTAAAGGGAAAATAGGTAAGGAAGTTTATAATGAATATAATGTTAATGAATTAGGAAATGTACCTATCATGATGTATCATAAAATAATAGATATGAAAAATGATGAAACAGAATATACATTAGGTAATGTAGATAAAGATGGTTATAATAGAACTACTGAAGCTTTTAGAAATGATTTGGAGTTTTATTATAAAGAAGGATATAGAATGATTAGATTAGATGACTATATTAATGGTGATATAGATGTTCCATTAGGAAAAAGTCCTTTAATTCTTACTTTTGATGATGGAGATAAAACTAATTTCAACGTATTAGGTAAAAATGAAGATGGTACATTGAAAATTGATCCTAATTGTGCGGTAGGTATTCTAGAAGAGTTTAAGAATAAATATAAAGATTTTAATGTAACTGCTACATTCTTTGTAATGGATGGTTTATTTGGACAAGAAGAGTATAATGAAGAAATTTTAAATTGGTTAGTTCTTCATGGATATGATATTGGAAATCATACTAAAACTCATGTTAATTTTAAAAATGCTAATGAAACTAAATCTCAAGAAGAAGTAGGTTATATTTATGAAAAGTTAGAAAGTATCATTCCAGGTAAGTATGTCAATATTGTCGCACTTCCTTATGGAAGTCCTGGAGATAAAAATCATCCTAATTATAAATATGTTTTAAATGGTGTATATAACGGAAAAAAATATAATACTTCAGCGGCACTTAGAGTAGGATGGACTAGTGAAGTATCACCATTTAATAAAAATTTTGATAAAACCTTTTTAAAAAGAATTAGAGCTTATGATAACAATGGAAAAGAATTTGATATACAAATGTCTTTTGAAAATTTAAAAACTAATAAATATATTTCAGATGGAGATCAAAATACAATTGTTATCAAAAGTGATAGTGAAACTAATTTAGGAGAAACTTATAATAAAGAGGTTATAAAATATTAAAGTAGTGATTACTCACTACTTTGTTTTATTTTTTATAGGTACTTTTATAAGTGCTTTGGTAAATTCAATTACTAATTCTCCCATATTAGATATTGGATTAATTGTTCCGTTAAAAAATTTATCTCTATCCATTTTAGTAAAATCTAAATGATATGCAATATCGTTAAAATAATAATTTTTAGCCTCAACATATTCTCTCATAAATTCCCTAATTGTTCTTCCATTTCCTTCTCTAAAGGGATGTATATCAATTAATAAATGATATACTCTAGCTAAAGCTTCTGCATATAAAAAATCACTATATGCTATATTAATTATTTTACTATCAATATTATTTAAGAGTTCATTTAACTTTTCTTCTATTTGATTGTAATCAGAAAATGAGGCAGTATGTGTTTTACCCATATTAACATTTCTAAATTCACCTGCAAAATAATATATATCTTCAAAAATAAACTTATGTATCTTACATAAATGTTTAGAATCAAAATTACCTTGTATAGGATTTAAATATAGTTCAATTAACTTTTTAGTTGTAATTTCTTTTTCATGTTTTTTTAACAAATTTTCATCTGTAATATTTAACTTATTTTTTAAAATATCTGTATTTGGAATAAAATAATTATTCCAATTTTCATCTTCTATCATAATTATTATTCCTTTCAATATATTGTTTAGTTAATAATAATATTTTTGGATCATTTAATATTTGACGTTTAGTATTTTCATATTCTTTATCACTTAATTCGCAATCTTTTTCCATTGAAATAATTGCTCTTGCTTGTTTAACAGCACTTAAATAAACTCTAAGAATTTGTAATTTTTGAACGTTTTCCATAAACTTCACCTACTACTATTACTACTAATATTATATCATTACTATAAATAGTGTTTCAATATATTCAACCAAGTTATACTTGAAATATATTTATTTTTATCATATAATATTAAAGAAAAGACGGTGAACTAGAGGAGTATACTATTATTCTTTTATAGAAAGTTAGTGTTTGCTGGAAACTAATAAAGCAAAATAGTAGAAGGTAGCTAGGGAGTTTAATTTCTAAGTAAATAGGAAATTACGTAAATATGCGTTAAATATTTAAGGGTATAGTATAACTATAAACTAAGGTGGTACCGCGGAACTTTTCGTCCTTATTTGGATGAGAAGTTTTATTTTTTAATTAAAAAATAGTTGGAGGAATATACATGTTAGAGAAAAAATATAATCATAAAATAGTTGAACAAGGTAAATATGAATTTTGGAAAAATAATAATTACTTTCAAAGTGGAGATTTAACTAAAGAACCATTTTGTATTGTAATTCCACCACCTAATGTAACTGGAAAATTACATTTAGGTCATGCTTGGAATACTACTTTACAAGATATTATAATAAGATATAAAAGAATGCAAGGATTTGATACTTTATGGCTTCCTGGTATGGATCATGCAGGGATTGCTACTCAAGCAAAAGTAGATAAAAAATTAAAAGATATGGGGATTAACCCTAGAGAAATGGATAGAGAAGAATGGTTAAAACATGCTTGGAATTGGAAAAGTGAATATGCATTAAATATTCATGAGCAATGGGCTAAATTAGGACTTAGTCTAGACTATTCAAAAGAAAGATTTACACTAGATGAAGGTTTATCTAAGGCAGTAAGAAAAGTTTTTGTTACTCTTTATAATGAGGGATTAATTTATAGAGGAGAAAGAATAATTAATTGGGATCCTTATGCAATGACTGCACTTTCTAATGAGGAAGTAATATATAAAGATGTTGAAGGAGCTTTCTACCATTTAAAATATATGATAGAAGGAACTGACAAATATTTAGAAGTAGCTACTACTAGACCTGAAACTTTATTTGGAGATACTGCAGTAGCAGTTAATCCCGAAGATGAAAGATATAAAGATTTAATAGGTAAAAATGTAATATTGCCTTTAGTAAATAAAACTATTCCAATTATTGCGGATGAACATGCAGATCCTAATTTTGGAACTGGAGTAGTTAAAATTACACCAGCACACGATCCAAATGATTTTGAAGTAGGTAATAGACATGATTTAAAAAGGATAATAGTAATGAATCCTAATGGAACTATGAATGAAAATGCTTTAAAATACAATGGAATGGATAGATTTGAATGTAGAAATCAAGTAATAAAGGATTTAGAAAAAGCTAATCTTTTAATCAAAATTGAAAAAATAACTCATTCAGTTGGACACTCAGAACGAACTAATGTAATGGTAGAACCTTATCTTTCTAAACAATGGTTTGTTAAAATGGGTGAACTTGCTAAGAGAGTTTTAGAAAATCAAAAAAATAAAGAAAAAAAAGTTAACTTTATTCCTGAAAGATTTGAAAAAATATTGAATCATTGGATGGAAATAGCTCATGATTGGTGTATTTCTAGACAATTATGGTGGGGACATAGAATTCCAGCATGGTATAAAAACGATAAAATTTATGTAGGTATGGAAGCTCCAAAAGAAAAAGGATGGATTCAAGATGAAGATGTATTAGATACTTGGTTTAGTAGTGCTTTATGGCCATTTTCTACACTTGGTTGGCCAGATAATACTAGTGATTTAGAAAGATATTATCCTACGAGTTGTTTAGTTACTGGTTACGACATAATATTCTTTTGGGTTTGTAGAATGGTATTTCAAGGTCTAAAATTTACAGATCAAAGGCCATTTAAAGATGTACTTATTCACGGTCTTGTTAGAGATAACGAAGGAAGAAAAATGAGCAAATCTTTAGGTAATGGAATTGATCCAATGGATGTAATTTCTGAATATGGTGCAGATTCATTAAGATATTTCTTAAGTACTTCATCCGCACCAGGTACTGATTTAAGATTTGATATTGAAAAAGTTAAATCTACTTGGAATTTTATAAATAAACTATGGAATGCTTCTAGATTTGTTTTAATGAACTTAGAAGGATTTGAAGAAAAAGATTATACTTTAGAAAATTTAAGTCACTCTGATAAATGGATTTTAAACAAATTAAATAATGTTATTAAAACAGTTACTAAAGAAATGGATAAGTACGAATTTCACGTAGTAGGTAGTGAATTATATAATTTTATTTGGAATGAATTTTGCGATTGGTATATTGAACTTGCAAAAACAGAAATGAATAATACTACAAAAAGCGTATTGTTATATGTACTAAACAATATTTTAAAAATGTTACATCCATTTATGCCTTATGTTACTGAAGAAATTTATATGAGTCTTCCTTTAAATAAAGAGAGTATTATGATAAGTGATTATCCAAAATATCAAAAAGAAATGAGTTTTAAAGAAGATAGAATTGATAAAGTTATTGAATTAATTAAAACGATTAGAGCTTTAAAGTTAGAAAATAACTTAAAAGAATATAATTTGGTATATGATAAATCAGATATAAATTTCATTGAATCTACTAAGAATATAATCAAAAAATTGTTAAAATTAACTGATGAAGATATAAGGTTAAATGGAAGTTTTGATTTAGATGGACTTTCTTATATAAATGTACCATTAAGTTTTGCCACTTTTAGTCTTACTTTTATTAAAGTTATAGATGTTTCTAAAGAAAAGGAAAGATTAACTAGTGAGAAAGATTTTTTAGAAAAAGCAATTTTTAGGAGAGAAAAACTATTATCAAATGAAAACTATGTTAATAAAGCGCCTAAAGAAGTTGTAGATAAAGATAGAGAAGCTTTAAAAATTGAAAAATCAAAATTAGAAAAAGTTATTAAAGAATTAAATAGTTTATAAATAATTTTTACTTGTAAAAAATAGGAGAAACATAAAATAGTTTCTTCTATTTTTATAATGTAAACTTCTTTTCATGTTGATAGAAAAATATTGACCGGGGGGGGTAATATGGTATCTTAAATATGTAAAATGTTGATAATGAAGGGAAGTATATTATGGAAGAAGAAAAAAATAAAAAGAAGATGATTC
>CALVZF010000038.1 GCA_944372455.1 uncultured Bacilli bacterium | reverse complement strand
GAGCTAGAAGCGGAGCTAGAAGCGGAGCTAGAAGCGAGACAGAGTCAATACGAGTTTTGGCGTGGGAAATTAATAGAACAAAATGACCATGGCAATAAAAGTAAAAAGTATAAATTAAGTGAAATAGCAACAATTTATGATGGAACACATTCAACTCCACAATATACATTAGAAGGAATACCATTTATAAGTGTTGAGAATATTAACGATATATATAATTCCAATAAATATATATCAGTAGAAGATTATAAAAAATATAAAGTTAAACCACAAATAAATGATATCTTTATGACACGAATTGGTAGTATTGGTAAGTGCAGTGTTGTGGAAAAAAAAATTGATTTAGCTTATTATGTTTCATTAGCGTTAATAAGACCAAATCATAATATTATTAATAGCAAATATTTGAAATATTATCTTGAAAGTAGTATTGGAAGAGAAGAATTAAGAAAGAAAACATTACTACACGCAGTACCAATGAAAATTAATAAAGAAGATATTGGTAAAATAAATATATTGGTTCCAGTTTATTCTGTACAAAATAAAATTGTAGAAGTGCTGGATAAATTTGATACTATTTGTCATGACTTTGGAATTGGTCTTCCTGCAGAAAAAGAATTAAGACAACAACAATATGAATATTATCGTGATATGCTATTGACTTTTGCTAATAGCAATGAGATAATTTTACAGACAGACAGACAGACAGACAGACAGACAGACAGACAAGCAATAATTAGGCTTATACAATATGTGTTTGGATATGTAAACGTAAAACTCGGCGAACTTGTTAAAATTAAAAATGGCAAGGATTATAAAAGTTTAAATAAGGGTACAATCCCTGTTTATGGAACTGGTGGAATTATTGATTATGTTGATTCTTTTTGCTATGATAAGCCATCTGTGTTAATTCCAAGAAAAGGATCATTGAATAAAGTATATTATGTAGATGAACCATTTTGGAATGTTGATACTATATTTTATACGGAAATAAATGAAAAGATAGTAGTACCTAAATACTTATATTATATACTTGAAAATAGCCATTTAGAAAAATTAAATACAGCTGGTGGAATTCCAAGTTTAACACAATCAGTACTAAATAAATTAGTATTCTGTATTCCATCCTTAAAAGAACAAGAAAGAATAGTAAACATTTTAGAAAAATTTGATAAGTTGGTAAGTGTTATATCAGAAGGATTACCAGCTGAAATAGAATTAAGAAAAAAGCAGTATGAATATTATAGAGATAAATTATTGGGTTTTGAGGAACGAAAAAATGAAGAAAGTAGAAAGTGAAGATATAGAACAAATATATAGTGAAATTAATAAAGATTTTAATAGCCCTAGTACAAAAATAAAAGTTGATTTGATATATGCTTTCAATGGAACTGGAAAAACAAGAATTTCCAGAATATTTACGGAGAAACAGGAAGATAAAGTTTTATGTTTTAACTCAATATTTCAAGACGAATTTTCTTGGGTAAATGATTCACAATTTTTGTTTATTAATAATACTACTTGGATTGTCAGATTTATAACAGAACAAGGATTAGAAAATGCAATTGAAGATAATTTCAAGTTGTTTTGTGATGATATTATTGAACCGTCAATAGATTTAGAAAATGGTATAATAGAGTTCAGTGCTAAAACTAAAGATGGATACGATTATGATATTAAAATTTCAAAAGCAGAAGAAAGTCTTTTTATATGGAGTATATTTTACACATTTATTGATTCCATGATTTATGAACTGAAAGAAGAGAAAGAAAATAGATCAACTGATATTTTTGACAATATTAAATACATTGTAATTGATGATCCTGTATCATCTATAGATGATATAAGAATAATGAATATAGCCGTTAAAATATATGAGTTGATTGAAAGAATAAATGAATTAACAGAAGAAGACAGACCTAGCATTTTAATTACAACACATCATGCTTTATTTTATAATGCAATTTACAATTTATTAAAAAGAGAAAACTATATTAAATTTAATTCCTATGTCTTAATAAAGAATAAATACAAGTATTGTCTTGAAGAAAAGGGAGATTCTCCTTTTGGATATCATATGATTTTAGCAAAAAAAATAAGTGAAGCCATAAATAATGATAGTTTAGAAAAGATAAATTTTAATATGTTTAGAATTTTATTAGAAAAGACAGCAAATTATTTTGGTTATAAAAAATATGAAGACTGTTTACCGCAGAAGGAATATACTAAAGAATTAATTAAATTAATTAATCTTTATAGTCACGGAAATTTACCAGAATTTGAATATTCTGAATTGACGGATAATGAAAAAAATATATTTACAGAAGGATTTAAAGATTTTATAAATTATTACAAAATGAATTTAAAAGATGAAAAAATGATTTAAAATGTGAATAAAAACAATAATACTTTAAAAAGTTGATAAAAAGATTTTGAAATTATATAAAAGAAACTAGTAGGTGATAGTAATATGAATAATATAGGTTTAATAAGTGAAAATGATAATTCAACAGTGCTTGCAGAATATAAAGCGTTAGATAGAGTAGCGACATCTTTTCAAAGTGAGTCTGCTTTAGAAAAAGAATTAATCAGTACTTTAGTAGAAGAGGGATACGAATATTTAACAATTCATAGTGAAACTGAATTAATTCAAAATTTAAGAAGTCAATTAGAAAAGCTTAATAATTATTATTTTACAGATGTTGAATGGGATTCTTTTTTCAGTAAAGTTATTGCTAATAAAAATGACTATATAATAGAAAAAACTAGATTAATACAAGAAGATTATAAACAAGAAATAACTTTAGAATCTGGTGAGAAAAGAAATATATATTTAGTTGATAAGAATAATATTCATAATAATAGACTTCAAGTTATCAATCAATATGTTAACAATGATGGTAATTATGATAACAGATATGATGTTACTATTTTAGTAAATGGTCTTCCATTAGTGCATATTGAATTAAAGAAAAGAGGAGTAGATTTAAGAGAAGCATTTAATCAAATAGAAAGATATCAAAGAGATTCTTTCTGGGCAGGAAGTGGTCTTTATAACTTTATACAAATATTTATTATTTCTAACGGAACACTAACAAAATATTATTCTAATACTACAAGAGAATTTCATATAAATAATAAAATAAAAAGAAAATCCAACTCTTTTGAATTTACTTCTTATTGGGCAGATCAAAAGAACAAAGGAATTACCGACCTTATTGATTTTGCTAAAACATTTTTAACAAAGCATACTTTATTAAATGTTTTAACGAAATATTGTGTATTTACTAGTGAAGAAGAATTACTTGTAATGAGACCATATCAAATAGTAGCAACAGAAAAGATATTAAATAAAATTAATATTGCTTATAATAATAAACTTTATGGAACTATTAAAGCAGGAGGATATATCTGGCATACAACAGGTTCAGGAAAAACCTTAACATCTTTTAAAACATCACAATTAGCTAGTAATCTTTCATATATAGATAAAGTATTATTCGTTGTAGATAGAAAAGATTTAGATTATCAAACAATGAAAGAATATGATAAATTTAAAGAAGGTGCAGCTAATTCAAATACATCAACAAAAGTATTGGAGAATCAATTACATGATGATAATGCTAAAATCATTATCACAACTATTCAAAAGTTATCAACTTTTATTAAAAAGAATACAGAAAGTGAAGTATTTAATAAACATGTAGTATTTATATTTGATGAATGTCACAGATCTCAATTTGGAGAGATGCATAAATCAATTATTAAAAAATTCAAAAAATATTATATTTTTGGATTTACTGGAACTCCAATTTTTCCAGAAAATGCTAGAACCATCAAGGGTATATCTGAAACGACAGAACAAGTATTTGGTGAAAAATTACATACTTATACAATTGTAAATGCTATAGCAGATAAGAACGTTTTACCTTTTAGATATGAATATGTTGGTAGGATAGATATTAGAGACGATGTAAAGGACGAAAAAATATATAACATTGATGTGGAAAAGTTGTTTGATCATAAAATTAGAATTAGTTTAATTACAAATTATATTGTTGATCATTTTAGTATTAAAACAAAGACAAGTGAATCTTATGTTTTTTCTACATTGGACAATGTTGTTGAAGTTGCAAAAAAACGAGATATAGCAGAAATTAAAAGTAAAAAGAATATTAATGGATTTAATTCTATATTTGCCGTATCAAGTATTAAAATGGCAAAAGAATATTATACGGAATTTAAAAGGGTTCAAGCTTTAAGTAATAGTAATTTAAAAGTTGCCATTATATATTCTTATGGTGTAAATAATGAAGATGGTGTAATTGATGAAAACTCTGAGTCTACCGATAATTTAAGCGTTGACGATAGAACTTTTTTAGATGATGCTATTAAAGATTATAATGAAATGTTTGGAACAAGTTATGATACATCGTCAGAAAGGTTCCAAAATTATTATAAAGATGTTTCTTTAAGAATGAAAAATAGAGAAATAGACATATTGATTGTTGCAAATATGTTTTTAACTGGATTTGATGCTAAAACATTAAATACGTTATGGGTTGATAAAAATTTGAAATGGCATGGTTTAATTCAATCTTTTTCACGTACAAATAGAATTTTAAATAGTGTTAAAACCTATGGTAATATTGTTTCGTTTAGAAATCTTGAAGATAGATTAAATGAAGCTCTTGCTAAATTTGGTGACGAAAATGCTCGAGGTGTAGTTTTATTAAAGCCATATAAAGATTATTATTATGGATATGAGGAAGAAAATGGTAAGAGATTTGAAGGTTATAAGGAGTTAGTAGAAAGATTAACATCTAAATTTGTACCCGGAGAATTAATGCAAGGTGAGCAAGAGCAAAAAGAATTTATTAGATTATATGGTGCAATCCTAAAAGTTACCAATATATTATCATCGTTTGATGAATTTAAAGATGAAGAGTTGTTATCAGAAAGAGATAAGCAAGATTATCAAAGTCTTTATATCGAAATATATAATGACTTTAGAAATAAGGCAAAAAGAGAAAAAACAGATGTTTCTGAAGATGTTGTATTTGAAATGGAATTAATTAAATCTATAGATGTAAATATTGATTACATTTTAGGATTAGTTAAAAAGTATTATGATACTAATATGGAAGATAAAGAAATATTAGTAACAATTCAAAAGACAATTATGGCAAGTCCAGATTTAAGAAATAAAAAAGATTTAATTATGTCATTCATTGAATCACTAAATCAAAATTCTGATGTATATAAGGATTTTGAAATTTTTATGAACAGTAGGAAAAAAGAGGAACTTGATAAAATTATAAAGGAAGAAAATCTTAATAGGGAAGAAACTTATAAATTCATAAAAAAATCATTTGAACAAGGAAAGGTAGAAACGAATGGAACAGAAGTATCTGAGATACTTCCACCAATGAATATGTTCACACCAACAAATGATAGACAAGAAAAGAAAAATAAAGTCATTGACAAATTATTAGAATTCTTTGATAAATTTTTCAGTATTTCAAATAATAAAATATAATTATCAATACTATCTAAGGAGGGTTTTATGAATACGACTTTAAAAGAAGAAATGTTAGAAGAAGAATTTAAAATTGATAATTCGACTAAGAAGGATGATAATAAATTAAAATTAAAGTTCAATTTAAATATTATAGAATTACTAGGAAGTCAATTATATACTAGACTTCCATCTATTATTTCTGAATTTGTATCAAATTCATATGATGCAGATGCAACAAGAGTTGAAGTTACAATAGACGAAGATAGTAGAATTTCTCCTAAGCGCACTAATATTATTATAAAAGATAATGGTACAGGTATAGCCTCAACAGCATCTAATTATATTAAAGAAATAAATAATAACTTTTTAAATATTGGGAGAAAGAGAAGAAAAGAAGAAAATAATTCTAGATCAAAAATATTCAATAGAAAATTGCAAGGGAAAAAAGGTATAGGGAAACTTGCTGGATTTGGTATTACTAATGAAATGAAAATAACCACAACAACAAATAAAATCACTAACTCATTTATTTTAAATTATGAAGATATGATAAATACTGAAGGTGATACTTATTTTCCAAAAGTAATACAAGATAATGAACAAACAAATTTCGATGATGGAACAATAATTGAACTTTTAAATATTAGGCGAAAAAAGGACATTGTGTTGAAAGATTTATCTGAAAATATTGCCAAAAGACTTCAAGTATTTGATGATAATTTCTCATTGGAACTCATTCATATATTTAACGGTTTAAAAATTGACTCTATTTTATTAACTAATGATAATTACTTAGAATATATAAAAGAAAAAAGTAAAATACAATTTTGTTGGAATATTCCTGAGGACTTAAATAAATTAAATCTAGAGTCTGAAACAATAGATTATTTTGAAAAATATGATATAAATGGAAAGATTTTTACAACGGACACGCCATTAAAAAAGGATGATCAAGGAATAGTTTTATACGCTAATAAAAAATTGTGTCAAGAAAATTATTGCTTTAATGATAGGGCAAATGATAATTTTTATAATTATTTAATTGGAAAGTTAAATATTGATTATATTGATGAGGATATTAATACAGATAATATTTCGACAGCACGAGATAGTTTAGTATGGGAAAATGAAATTAGTCAAGAATTAAAGACTATGATTGATAAAGTTATAAAAAAAATACAAATAGAGTGGAGAGGGAGAAGAAAAGAGGAAAAAGAAAAAGAAGTTAATAAATGTTTAGATATGAATATAGATAGTTGGTTTTCTTCATTGGCACCTCATGAAAGAGAAACTGCAAAAAAAATAGTTAATGTTATTATTAATGATGAAAGTATGGAGTCAGAAAAGGCAGCAGGATTCATTAAATATGTTCAAGAAATGTATTCATTTAATTCGTTTAAAGATTTTGCTACTGGATTAATTAACAAACCAGTTTCCAATTTAGAAGATATATTAACTTTTATAAAAGATTGGGAACTGATTGAGGCAAAAGAAATGGCGAAAATATCAGAAGGTAGAATAGAGGCAATTAAAAATTTTGAAAAGATGATTTTACATAATGAGTCAGAAACAAAAGTTATACAACCTTTTTTAGAAAAGTTTCCTTGGATATTAGATCCTACTGTTGATAGTTTTAAAAGAGAATTAACCTTCTCAAAAATTTTAAAAGAAACATTTCCGGATGATAAACTAAATGAATCAGATAGAAGAATAGATTTTATGTGCTTTAGTAGTAACAATGAAATACATATATGGGAATTAAAGAGACCTAAAATAAAAATTGATGAAAAATATCACAATCAAATATATCGATACCAAGAATTTGCCATGGAAAAATATCCAAATTATAAAATAATTACAACACTAGTAAGTGATAATTGGTCATTTGATAGAGGAGTGGAATTAATGTTTGAAGATGCCATAAAGGGTGGAAAATTCAAGATAAAGTCCTATACTGAAATGTTGAAAGAAGCTAAAAACTATCATGATGATTTTATAAATAAATATAATGAATTATATAAAAAGAAAGAAGAATTAGTTTAACAATTCTTCTATTTTTTTTGCAATTTTTTCAGCCATAAAGACTGGAACCGCATTTCCAATTTGTTTATATGCACTAGTTTTGGAAGACTCAAAATAATAATCATCAGGGAAACTTTGTATTCTAGCTGCTTCTCTGACTGTTAATGAACGACATTGATTTATATCTGGATGGATATAATGGTGCCCATCTTTTGAAATATGAGCAACCATAGTATGGGAAGGTTTATCGTATTCTACTACTTTAAAACGATCTAAAAAGGCCTTGGTATTATTATGCTTGATAAGCTTTTTTGGTAATTTATCATATTTAATATTTGGATTTTTTATACATATTTTATATATTTCTTTATCTGTACTATTAATATTTCTTGCTTGATGATATGTTAAAGTATTCCAACTATCATCTCTTATCTTTAATCTTTTTAGACATAAATTAGCTTTAGAGTAATATTGATTGTTTGTTGCACCAGCTTGTATGCTAGGTAAATCTTCAAACAAATCTTTTATTGTAAAATTTAAATTTTGCTTTATAAAATTAGGATAAGCAATTTTTAACTCTTTTTTAAACCCTATTATAATAACACGTTTACGATGCTGAACAACACCAAAATTATTAGCATCTAATATCTTGTAGTCTACATCGTATTTTAGTTTTCTCATTTTTTCTTTAATGTCTGCAAAGATAGTGCCATCTTTAGCAGAAAGAATTCCTTGAACATTTTCAAAAACAAAAAATTTAGGCTGATATTTTCTTAGAAATTTTAAATAATATAAATATAAATAGTTTCTAGGATCATTTTCCATCTTATCTTTCATACGAGATCTACCAGCAATGGAATATGCTTGACAAGGGGGACCGCCAATAATACCAATTATTTGATTATTTCCTAATAAAGTATCAATTTGATTAAAAATGTTTTTAATGGTTTTATTAGATATTTCTTCATTTATTACTGTGTTTAATACTGTGTTCGGTATATGACCATAAAATTGTTCGCGTGATATTTTTTTTGTTATATAATCAATATAAATATTAAGCATGTTGTGATTTTTACAATAATAATATGCTTCTCTTGTTTTTAGAGTTAAAGCAGCATCTTTATCCATTTCTACATGTGCTATAACATCAAAACCGCATCTTTTGAAGCCTTCAGATAATCCTCCAGCACCTGCAAATAAATCTATTATTTTAGCTCCCATATTTTATCACCTTTACTAATACCAGGATACCAGGAATAGAATTAAAAGTCAATAATATAATAATATGATATTGTAGAATTTTACAGTATAATTTATTGTAATAAAATTTTAGTAAAAATTATACTTGCAATCTCCCTCAATCAGAGCTAACATACACTACAAGGAATCGATTTTTATCTGATGTTTTTAAAAGATACCATCCATCGCCCGTTAAAAATAGAATCGAAAAAATCTTTAAAATAACCGTTTTTTATAATACAATATAGATAAAGAAGGTAGATTATGTTTGATTTGGAAAGATTTGTAAAAGCACTAGAAGATACTTATGATACTGCATTAAGAGAAATTAAAAATGGTCAGAAGGAAACGCATTGGATGTGGTTTATTTTTCCTCAATTTGTAGGACTAGGATATAGTTACTATGCCAACTATTATGGTATTTCTGGATTAGAAGAAGCGCAAGCTTATTTGGAGCATGAACTCTTAAGAAGTCGATTACTTGAAATATCTAGTGCACTACTGGAATTGGATGGAAATGTTATTGATATTTTTGGATATCCGGATTGTTATAAATTGCAATCTTCGATGACTTTGTTTGCTGTTGCTGATCCATCTACTTCTGTATTTCAAGATGTTTTAGAAAAGTTTTATGAAGGAAAAAGTGATGAGAATACATTAAAATTATTGAAAAAAATGTAAGTTATTTGATTTACTTCGTAAAATAATTGTCTAGTAAAGTTCTTTTCTACTAATTTTCTTTTGGGCTATGCTATACTTATAAGGTAGGGTGGTGGTAAAGAATGATTGTGTTTAAAAACGTTTCAAAATCTTTTGGTAATCATAAGATTTTAGATAATATTAATATAGAGTTTGCTGATAATACGATTACTTGTTT
>CALVZF010000037.1 GCA_944372455.1 uncultured Bacilli bacterium | reverse complement strand
GGGCGAAATATGGGGATCGAACCCATGCATACCGGAGCCACAATCCGGCGTGTTAACCACTTCACCAATTCCGCCATCAATAAGTTACGTACATTATTTTATCATCTAATTAGCTATTTATCAAGTATTTTCAAAAATTTTATTTATTAAAAGAACAAATTAAGTTATAATACTAAATGGATGGTGATTAAATGAATACTGAAGAAAAAATTAAAGAAGTAATTGAAAAAATTAAACCTATTCTTCAAAATGACGGTGGAAACATTTCATTCGTAAAATATGAAGACAAAAATGTGTATGTAAATATTAGTGGTGTGTGTATGCATTGTTATATGTTAGAACAAACACTAGAAGGAATTGAAATGGCTATTAAATCTGAAGTTCCAGAAGTAAAAAGAGTTTTAATTTCAGAATAAAAGATGAATTAATTTCATCTTTTTGTTAACCATTCTATTGGTGGTATGTAATATTTTAAAGACAAGAAATGATATATGTCGGATAAAAAATCTTCATATTCTTCTTGTTTTTTATTTATCAAGACAATTTTTTCTTCATTGCCAGATTCACTATCAATTATTTCATCGTATAAATCAAAAAAGTAAGTAGGATATAACAAACGTGCAAATAACATTCTAACACCAAAATTAGATAGATTAGCACTATCAATATAAAACTTTATTTCTTCCCATAAATTCTTTTTATTATAAAAAAATTTAAACTTAATATATTCTGCTACATCTCTTACTTCATAATCTATTACAAATTCTAAAGGATTATAAAGATCAAATAAAGTAGATTTATGATTAATTCTTCTATGAGAAATTACAACTCTATCAGATTTATCAGGTTTAAGTTCTGCCATAGTGTTTCTAGCATATAAAATAGCATTTTCTGCAAGTCCTATATAATAACTAAAGCATTCACAAATTACAGGAAACTTAATACCAAATTGACTAATTTGATATTCCAAATAGTCATTTTTTTTCTCCCATAAAAATGGCCAATTAGTTTTATCTAAATTTATATCTTCTTTTATAATAATAGTCTTCTTAGCCAAATCAAATAGATCTTCCATATTAATATAATCATTTTTCTTAACAAAGGAACGTATTAATATATATGGCTTGTTATCAACAATAGTAATTATATTATTATCTTTATTTAATATAATTTTATGAACTGGAACATTTCTATTTGATAGTTCTAAATCTATTTTGTATAAAGAACTTAGTTCCTCATTACTTCTTAGCAATGGGTACATAAAAAACCTAACATTATTAACCTTAAAAAAATAAATATCATTTTGTTGGTGAATATCATTTGGATCTAAATTGTAATAATATAATATAGTATTTTTCATTTGATTCACCTCAATTAAATTTATGAGTAAAGAAACATTTTATTACAAAAGAAAAAAGTAGAATTAATCTACTTTTGAAATTGTTTCAAACGTTTGTTGGAACATTGATATTTTCTTATTGAATTCCATAATTCTTCTATTTAAATCGTTATCTTTATCTGCAAGTTCTTTTTCTATTTTTCTAAGTTCCATTTCTTTTTCTTTAGTGGTTTGAATTGAACGTTTTTGTTTTTCTTCTTTTGATGCCATTTCTTTTTCCAATTTGGTTAACAATCTTTCTTTAGCTTCAAGATCACGATTTCTCTTGTTTAAATCTTTTTCGTATTCTGCAAGTTCACTTACTTTTTTCATAAATTCAAGACCAATAGACTGAATAATATTTTCGTTATTGTCTTCCTTTTTAGGTTCTTCTTCTTTAATGTTTTGGAAATAAGAAGCTTTATTTAAAACTGAATCTACACTTGGTACTTCTTTTTCAATAGATTTAATTTCTTCTTTTGGCTCTTCAAAATCAGTTCCTTCAACTATATTGTTATCTTCAAATTTAGATTCCTCAAAACTATATTTTGGTTTTTCAAAAAGTTCTGCTTTAGGTAATTCCATTTTAGGTTCTTCTTTAGCGATTTCTTCTTTTTCAAAACTAAAATCATTATGAATTGGTTCTGGATTGAAAGAAGGAATTGAAGGAGATGCTTTAGGTTCTACAATTGGTATATTTGGAATTGATATATCAAGTTCTGGCATTTCAATTTTAGGTTCTTCAGATTTAAAACTATTATCAATTTTCATTTCTTGGACCATTGGTTCTTCTTTTGTTTCTTGTGGAATCTCTACTGGAGTAACTTCTATTTGTGGCTGTTCTATATTTATTTCAGATGGAACTACTTTTTCTACTTTTGGTTCAACTACTGGGGTTGGAGTAACTACTCTTTTAACACTTCTAGCATTTTTAATATAATTATTAGTTATTCCAGATTTATAGTTAGGACCAATCTTAGCAGCTTTTGTTTCAGATAAATTAACTGAAATTGGTTCATTCATTTGTGCTTTTATTTCCTCTACTGGAATTAATTCTATTTTACCACCATCAGTACCATCATCATTATCAGTTTCTTTAGCCATATATTTCATTATAGCTTTTATACGTCCCCATTCTTCTGAATCATGTATAGAAGCAAAACTATATAATCCGTCTGTTAAAACTACTCTTGATGCATATATTTTAACTAAACCTTGTGCATCTTCTTCATTAAATGTATATATTGCGTATTTACTATTTGTATCTTTTATTTCAAATAAGCTAATAACACTAGCTTCTATTTCTTTGGCTTCTTCTGTAATAATGCGTATTATCATGTCATTATTGTTCATTTAATATCACCTTACCCTTTATATTCACTTTGATTTTATCACATCTATTAAATAATTCCAATATATAAATTAAAAAAATATCAAAAATATTGATATTTTTTCTCATTTTTTGTCATTTTACACGTTTTAAAACAAAATATTTACACCCATAAGCACAGTAAGTGTCAATGTAATTATCTAAAAATTTAATATTATTGATATCTTTAACTTTACTGTTATTTTCATCATAAAAACCTTTAAGTCTTAATTTACCGTAGGCAATATCACCTACAATATAATCATAATCATAGAAATAATCTGTAAATAATTGTTCAAATTCTTCTTTATTAAATGAATCTTTTTCATTTTTTATAATTTCATAGTTAAATTCTTTTACATTTATCATATTAATACTCCTTTTGATAAGCTTGTGCTTGTGATTTATATTTTTCAAGATCACTAGAAGCATTCCAAGTCATATATCCACCATTCATTCCGGCATCAAATAACCCTCTTATTTGTGCTTCTACTTCTTTAGCGCCATAATTATATCCTCCACTATGCTTGTAATTTGGTACATTGTATGTTTGAATCCAAGTACGCATAATAGCTGGTGTTGGAGCTCCTTCTTGCCTTGGAATAACATAATTTTTGGCCCAATAGTTTAAAATTTCATAGGGTTTGGTCCAAACAGGCTCTTTAAAATTATATTCATATTTATTAAAATGATCAGGATATGGCATTGCACTTATTACATCTACTACATTTGTTATTGCACTCCAATATTGACCATAAGCTGTAACATATTTATGAGCAGATTCTCCAAATACATCTGCTGCAACGTAAACTCCTAATTTGTGTAATTCATCGGTAGCATACATTAAAAATCTTTGAATAGCTTGAGCTTTTTCTTCTTCATATTCATTTCTAAAATCCATTTGCCCTGCTCTTTCATATTGAATTACTCTATCTGGAAATCTTACATAATCAAATTGAATTTCATTAAATCCCATTTCTTTAACTGCTTCTTTAGCAAGTTCAACATTAAACATCCAAACATTTCTTTTATATGGACTTGGCCAATAAGTGTTAGAATGCAAAAATGGTTTATTAGTTCTAGTATCTAATATTGCATCTTCTGGATGATCAGAAGCATAATATTTATCTTTAAAAACAGTTATTCTACCAATTAAATAAAAACCAGCATCTTTGATTTTCTGAATGGCTTTTTTATAGTCTTCCATAGAATTAGCAGCCTTTTCATAATTAGTTGGTGACATTTCTTTCATAACGTTAGAATTATAGGCAGGAGCTTCATTATCTTTTATATCAACTACAAAAGCATTGATTTTAGTAGTTTTAGCAAACTCTATATACTCATCTACTCTACTAATAACATCTTTTCCACCATTTAAATATAAAGCATAAACTTTATCAGGCATTTTATTATTTTCAAATTTAGGCTTGTCCACTGGATAATAATCTAAATTTTCAGCGCTTCCGGCTCCTAAGGTATGTCCACTTTTAGCATGTACATTATGATATTTATCTGGTTCATAAAACGCTAAAGCTTCTTCTTTATTTAAAAGTAAATATTTTCCATATACAAATCCTTTTGTTTCCCCTACTTTAACTTTATAAATATCTACTTTACCTTTATTAATCCCAGTATATCCAATTACTTCAAGCTCGTCTCCCTTTTTAGCTAGTCCACTTATTTTTCCGTTTTCAATATCGGAATATATAGTACAAGGTGTTCTAACATAAACTTTTTCTTCAGTGGCAATTTTATTTTTATTATTCGTAATATTTTCTTTTAAAACCAAGTAGTTACTATCTTTATAATTTATTTGTTTATAAATATTTCCTTTTTCATCTTTTAATTCCTCAGTTTCACTTAAAGTTACTAAGATTCCTCTTTCTAATTTTTCTTTAGGTTGAAATTCTTCATCAAAAATTTGAATTTGATAAGTATTTCCACTTAAATAATAAGTTTTTCTTTCATTCTTTAGGTATTTATCTTTATTTAGATATAGATAAAAAAAACAAAGAACTATGAATACAATAAACAATAATATTAAAATTTTTAACATTTTTTTCGGTTTCCTTTTCATCTTCATTTTTTTCACCCCATATTTCTACATTTTTCTTATCTTAATTATATCATATTACTCTTTAATTGGTACACTTAACAACGAAGAATCTTTACTAAGTCCATTTGCATAGTAATTTGGAACTTTTCCTTCAATTATTTTCATAGCTACAGGAATAGTTGTATTAACCGAAATTTCTTCCGAAGTAAATGGTAATATAACTTTTTCATTTACTTTAGCATTTACCCCTATTTCTATTATAGCGTTATTTATTCCATAATCCGTTATTTTAGTATTTATATTACATTCTACTGAACCTACTAAATTTAATCTTACAGGAATTTTAGGACCTAAATTACTTAAGAATGTATTTTTAGTGATAGCCCCTATTGGAATTTCATAGATAATACCTTTTCTTAAATTTTCTTTATCATAGTCAATAGTTACATTGTCAGGCAGTTCTATCATATCTATTTTACCTTCTTCTAACCATTTCAAATTTAATTGAATGGTATTTGTGACAGTATTTAAAACTTTATTTACCATATAAGGTTTAAAATCTACGGATTGTATTTCTCCATTATTGTTTTTAGTAGTTTCAATTAGATCATCAATTTTAATTTCTTCTGCTAGTTGTTTAGATACTGCTCGATTAATTATTACGGTTGCTAACTTTTTAGTTTCATGATTTGCATATTCTAATAATATTGGAAAAGCTTTTTTACTAAAAACATATATTATAAAAAATGAAACTATTATTACTAAAATTAGTATGAACAAAAATTTATGAATTATTTTAAATTTACGTTTATTATATTTATAAGTCTTTTTAAGTCTAATTTTGGTCACAATATCACCTAGTTAATACTATGAAAAAAGCACTTAAATATTTATTTAAGTACTTTTTAATCATCTGCAAAGAAATCATCAAAAAACTGATCATCACTAATATCATCATTTTGATTAAAATTTTTATCTGTGTCTATAATTGGTTTTTTTACTTCTGATTTTTCTTGTTTAGTTTCACTTACCATTTGTTGGGGAATAATATTTGTAGTATTATTAATTTCTGGAATTTTATTTTTTTCTTCTTGTTGTGCAGCTTTTTCCCTTCTTTCTTCTTCTTCTAATTCTGCAATTTTAGCATCTATTTTTCTTACTAAATCATCTACATTTAATTCGTTATCATTTTGTGGACCTGGCATTTCAAATGGATTAAATATCATTGGCTTAGTTTGACTACTATTTTCTCCTAATACATCAAACAAATTACTTCTTTTTTTCTCTTTAACAAATTCTTTAAGATCAAATACTTGAACTTCTTTTCTTTCTCTTGAAGGTAGTTCCGCTTTAGGATAGTCACTATCTCCCCAATTCATTTGGAAATTAGGGGTCATTTTTGTTTTAAATGGGAATTTACGAAGTCTTAACACAATCATTTCAAATTGTTTCATTCTTTGTAAATCACTAACAGTAACTAATGGTGTTGAACTAGTTTTTTCTTTTTCTTTAGATTTTACTTCTCCACACATCTTGCTTATTTCTTCAAGTGCTTGTAATTCTGTTGAAATTAAATAAACAGTATTACCGCAGTTTCCTTTAATTGTTTCAGCATTTTCTTTACCATAAACTTGTGTTAATTGAGCAAAGTTTTGAATAATAAAGTTAAATCTAATTTGTCTAGAACGTGCAGCAGTAATCATAGTTGTAACATCTTTTAACGGAGGCATATTTGCAAATTCGTCTAAAATAAAATTTGTACGTACTGGAAGTTTTCCTCCGTTTTCTTGAGCTACATCAATTAATGTTTCATAAATTTGTTTTAAGAAGATAGTAGCTAACGGATGATAAGTTTTCTTTTCATCTTGTATAATTATAAATACTGCAGTTTTTTGTTTACCAATATCCTCCATATCAAAGTCACTGTGAGATAACATTTCTGATAAATTTTCTTTTGAAGAAAATAATTTAATCTTTTGTCTAAATACTGATAAGATACTACCTTTAGTATCTGTTGGAGCATTTATTGTACTAGAAGCGTTAATATATGCAGGCTTAGTTGGATCTTTCATATTAAAGTATTCTTTTATAAAAGTAGATCCCCCAAATTTATCTTCACCTACTGTACTCATATAATTAATACTATTAATATTAATTCTACTTTCATCAGTATCTTCAAATAAACCCAGTGCTAGTCCAGTGAAATAATCAGCAGAAGTTTTTTCCCAGAATGGATCATTTGATTGACTTTTTTCATCGTATAAAATATTAATTGCTAAGTCATCTAATAATTCTGTAGATTTATCTCCATTCCCATTTTTATATAATTTATAAGGCATTTGAAATGGATTCCAAGCATTACCCTTTTGTGGTTCACGTAAATTTAAAACTATTACTTTATATCCTCTATCTTTAAGCATATTAGCTGTAGTTTCATAGATTTCACCTTTAGGGTCAGTAATAATCATTGATTCACCCTTTTTAGCAAGTATTTCTACCATCGGAAAAACCATTAATTGAGTTTTACCAGACCCAGTAGATCCAATAATAAGATTGTGATATTCGCCATTATCTACCCACACTACTTTTCCATCATTAATAAGTGGTATTCCAGCATATTCACTAGTTTTAGCATTTGGAATTACTGGTTTTAATTCTCTTTTCATTTCTTGTGGTTTTTCCCATCTTGAATATCCTTTTTGACTTTTAGTATTTGAAAAGCCAAGACCTTTTTCTCTTTCAAAAAAATATGATTTAACACTTGCTATTACTCCTAAAATAGCTATTATGTAAAAAACTAAAGTAGGTAATAAAAAGTCTCTATGAGTAAAAGCTGGTATAGGATTTAGTCCATGAAAAGTTCCATAATTAGCAAATGAATAAAAATTAAGAACTCCAATCGCTACTAAATATAATAAAAAAATTAACATTAAAATAAATATTAACCAATCTTCTGGATCAGCTGAAAACTTTAATTTCATATAAATTCCTCCTGTTAAAAGTTATACCTCTTAATAATTATATCACATAAAATAAAAGACATAAATAATAATTATGTCCTTTGTAAACTTTAATTGCACATTTATGGAATGAAAACTAATCTTGTAGTAGCTTCATACTCCGCTGAACCATCCATTGCATCATAGTTAAATATACCTACTTCAGCACCTTCATCTATTAATATTACCCCACCTCTCATTAAGAAAGGATTATCGGTATTCAAGGTTCCTATTTTATCATTATACCAACCATTTGTTTCATATGTTGCATCTCCTAAGATATAAGTTTTATCTTCTGTATAACTATCATAATATTTTTTGTTTGATTCTGTCGTAAAGAAATCTATAGTAAATCCCGATGAAGCTAGTGAATTATTGTAGTTTGCCATTACATATTCTACTCTTCCACCTACCATATCATAAACTCCATATACTGTTCCAGAAGTACTTGCTCCTGTTCCTTTTAACACATCCTTGGTTCCTTTACATACCCTTATGAACTGACTACTACAACTAAATCCATCATATGAATAAACTTCCTTATCTAGTGTTGAGATAGTGTTTGAAGTTCCCATTATATTTCCTCCAAAAACTCCACCTGCACTTCTTCCTGTTATAAGTGCATCACTTGAATTAACAAATATTTCTTTATTTGCTCCTGTAAAGTCATTGTTACCCATTTTCCCATATTTACTTTGTGAAAGGTATGCGATTGCTCCCCACTCTGTATTTTTCATACTATGGGTTTCTACTGTTGAATTTAAAAAGGAGCTTGTGTCTTCTTTTGCTATTAGATCTCCGTTATATAAACGAGAAATAGTGTTGTTTTTATTGTAAGCAAGTATATTTTGATTTGGAGCATATTCATAAGAATTGCTTACTTGAAATTTAGCAACCCAAAAACCAGTTAATTCTTTATCCCAACCAGATTGGTCATAAGCTGTTGTTTTATATACTTTACTTCCATCTCTAAAGGAAGGATGAGTGTAATATTCTGTTTTAGCTACTCCGTTAGTATTTATACTTACCCCAGTTGAAGTTATTCCACTTTCAAATTCTACATCTATCATACTTGGTAAAGCAGTACTCCCTGTATTATTTATTTTATATTTATATCTTGGTACCCAAACATAAAAATCACTTATATCACTTTTTTCTATAGATGTTCCTGGACTTGCTTCTAAATATTCTATTCTTGATTTACTTGTTATTGCCTCTTCACATAATGGAGTAACTCCATTAATGTAATACATAAGTGGATTAAAATCACTAACATTAATAGTTCCATCATTATTTAAATCTCCACGTTGTAACCATTCTTCGTCAGTATTCCCAAGGTATTGCATTAGTAATTCACGATCTTCCATTGAAATATCTCCATCTTTGTTGATATCTCCTTTAATTCCATTCCATATTTCACATTCATGGGAATCAGCTTTAGTTAGTATCATATTTGCCCACTCTTGTTTAGAATAATCATACCAACCTAAATCTCCTCCTGCTTTTACCCATACGTTGTTTGTTTCATCATATACTACTGGTATCATTCCATCTGCTAGTTTTCCTTCATTTACTATCCCTTCTTGGATGTTTTCTGTTCCTGTTACTGTTATTTTTCCTGATAAGCTTCCTCCCATTAATCTTTCTTGATCTACTCCTGTTTCATGGATCCATATGTATAAGTTGTATTCTTCTGGGGTTGTACTATCTAATAGAATATTATTAGCTAAAGGTAAGCTTGTATTATCTTTTACATTTACAAAACTTCCTTCTGTTACTATACTTCCACTTTTATATAGTGCCCATCTTAAATCACTATCTTTAAAGTTATCACTTACTTCTAAGTCTGTTAGTTCTAATCTTAAGTATACATCTTTATCGTTATCATCCTTTTTTGCGATTGTGAATGTTTTCTTTGTTCCTAGTGTATCTATATCTTCATCTGCAATTGGTTCTATATCACTTGCTCTTATTAGTGAGCCTTCTGGATCACTAAATACTATTGATAACTTCTTACTACTAACTACTATATCTTTACTTTCTGCTTGAGCTCTAAAGTAGGCTATTGTTAGTCCTACAATTCCTGCTACTAAGATTAT
>CALVZF010000036.1 GCA_944372455.1 uncultured Bacilli bacterium | reverse complement strand
TCGCGTGAATGTGAAATATGGAATGGAATCAAAGGTGATGTTAATAAAGATGGAGATATTTCAGAAGAAGATGCAGATTTAATTAATCAAAAGGTGCTGGGAAACGACACAACAGGATTAACTGAAGAAGAGTGGTCAGAACGTGGAGATGTTGATGGTAGTGATGGAATAACTATTGGTGATATCACAGCAATTTATGATTACATTAATGGAGCAAAACCACTATGTGATGAACCAATAACAAGTAAATCCCGTCAAGCATATTTAGAAGCAAGTCCAGGAACTTCTATAGAAAAAAGTGATATAAATGATTTTTATGTTTGGGTACCAAGATATAAATATAAAATAAATAATACAGGGAGTACAGCCTTACCAAGTATGATAGATGTAGAATTTGAAAGTGGGATTACTTCAACTGGGGTAAGTATAAATACTAACGGAGTAGCAAAAACAGAATATTATACTCATCCCTCATTTAGAGATGGAAGTAAAGTATACAAAACAACAGCTTATGACCAATCTGGTTGGGATAAAGAATTAGCCGGTTTCTGGGTTGCTAAATTTCAAGTAAGCAATTCTTATAAATATGCTCCAAATCAAAATATACTTGCTTACAATAAAAACAACACTATTTCTCGTTTATATAACGGAGATCTAATAGCAAAAGAAGACACAAATTCCTTTTTAAGTTCAACAATAGAAACCCATAGTATGAAAAATACAGAGTGGGGAGCAATCGCATACCTTTCACAAAGTAAATATGGAAAGATGGGAAATAGTAATTATACAGGAGTAAATAAAGAAATTTATATAAATTCAAGTGCAGATTTTATAACAGGAAGAAGTGCAGGAGTTGTAAGTGGAAGCAGTGTTTCTACAGTAGATAAAGAAAGTTATTCATATGATGGATTTAGTTGTAATTCACAATTCATAAAAAAGTGTAAAGGAACCAAAGATACGTTAAAAGGCACAGGAGCAAGTACCACAGGAACAGTATATGGAGTTTATGATATGGTAGGAGGAAGAACAGAATTTGTAATGGCAAACTACAATAATTCACTAGCTTCATCGGGATTTACTATAGATTTCTTTACAGATGAAGCAAACAAAAAATATTATGATAGTTATACTCCAGATAAAACTTATATTTTAGGAGATGCCACAGAAGAAACAAAAGGCTGGTATGAAGATATTAATAGTCCATTAGATACAGATAATGCATTCTTAGTAAGAGGTGGAGTAGTACTGTTAGATGAAGGAAGTGGAATAGGCATATTTAATTATGAAGCAATGGATGGTTCAGCAGATTATGAAGCTACTACAAGATTAGTTTTCATTCCGTAATTTAATTATAAAAACAATTCAAAAAACTTTTGGATTGTTTTTTTGTAAACTTTCCCCTTTTCCTTAATCATTGACAATAGCTAAATCAATGTTATAATAGATTTATAAGACATCATTATTAAATAATGATGTAAAAATTTGTCCTTTTTAGGGATTTAAACTGATGAGGTGTAGTATGTATAAGAATTATAAAGAAATGTATTATTTAACTAATGATATAAATGAAATTATTAATAAAAGATTAGAGATGGTAAAAATGGCTAAAACAGAAGGTTATAAACCTACTGCTAGATATTTTAAAACTGATAGAAATACAGTTAGAAAATGGGCTAGAAGGTATGAAGAAAATGGAATAGAAGGATTAAAGGATAGATGTAGTATATATAAAAAAAATGATAAAAGAATTAAAAATATAGATATGTCAAAAATAACCAAAGGATATGGATATAGCAAAAATTCAATTAATTAAATCTTTAATTTTTGTAAATCAAAATTCTGTTGATGAAAAATCCTTGACCGGGGGGGGAATATGATATTATTTATTTAGAAATGTGTATGTATTTCTTTTTATTAGTGTTATAATTATATTTAAGAAGGTGAGTTTATGCTAAAAATAGAACATGTTACTAAATATTATGGGGACTTTAAAGCAGTAGATGATTTATCTTTTGAAGTTCAAGATGGAGAAATTTTTGGGTTACTAGGTGTAAATGGTGCAGGTAAAACTACTACTTTCAGAATGATAATGAAACTACTAGATGACTATGAAGGAAAAATAACTTTAGACGGAAAAGAAATTGATTATAATATTACAAATAAAATAGGTTTTTTAACTGAAGAAAGAAGTTTACTAACAAAACTTACTGTTAAAGAACAAATTTTATTTTATGGACATTTAAAAGATATGAAAGAAGAAGATATTCTAAAAAAATTAGATTACTGGCTTGATAGATTTGATATTAGTCAATATAAAAATAAAAAAATAAAAGAATTATCAAAAGGTAATCAACAAAAAATTCAATTTATTTCTGCAATAATAAATAATCCTAAATTACTAATATTAGATGAACCATTTAGTGGATTAGACCCACTAAATGTTGAATTATTTAAAAAAGTAATTTTAGAATTTAAAGAAAAAGGTTCAATAATAATATTTTCTTCTCACAGAATGGATCACGTGGAAATGTTTTGTGAAAAACTTGTAATTTTATTAAAAGGGAAATCCGTTTTAGAAGGATATATTAAAGATATTAAAAAACAATATCGCAAAAAAAATATAGTGGTAAAAGGAGATTTAGATAAAGATAAAATACTAAAAATAGATGGAGTAGTAAATTATGAAAAAAATGCAAATGAAAGCATCATAAAAATTGAGGATGAAAGTAAAATTGAAAATGTATTTGCTTATATTTCTAAGTGTAAAAATATAACTAAATTTGTAGTAGAAGAACCTTCATTAAATGAAATATTTATTGAAAAAGTAGGTGAAGCATATGAAAAATAAACTACTATATTTAACAGGTCAAAGTTTAAAAAAGAAAATTAAAAGTAAATGGTTTTTAGTTGTCAATATTTTACTTGTTATATTAATTATAGGTTTGATTAATATTGATTCAGTAATTAATGCTTTTGGAGGAAAATTTAATGAAGAAAAAGAAATATTAGTTATTGATAATACTAAAACTAGTTATCAAATTTTAGATAATACTTTAAAAGAAAATAGTAAAATGGTAGAAGATTCTTCAAAATATCATCTGACAAATTATGAAAAAAGTCTAAAGGAAGCTAAAGAAGAAGTAAAAAAAGATGATAAGATTTTAGTAATTTTAGATGAAGATAAAGAAAATTATATGAATGCAACTATAATTTCTAATTCATATATAGATACTCTTTTATATCAAATATTAGCTTCTTCTATCAATTCTACAAAAGAAGTAGTCGCACTAAATAAATCAAGTATTGATATTAACGAATTAACAAATGTAAATAAACCAATTGAAATAAAAAGAGAATTCTTAGATGAAGAAAAAAATGAAGCTGGAGAAAATATGGAAATGATTATGAGTACTGTTTTTCCAATTGTAATTTTACCATTCTTTATGTTATCTATCTTTTTAGTACAAATGATAGGAGCAGAAGTCAATGATGAAAAAACAACTAGGGGAATGGAAATAATTATTTCAAACGTAAGCCCTAAAACTCATTTCTTTTCTAAAATAATTGCTGGAAATGCTTTTGTTTTAATTCAAGGACTAATTTTAGTATTAGCATTTATAATAGGACTTATAGTAAGAGGAATGATAGGAGCTAAATCAATTGTAAGTGCGGAAATATTTGATTTAAGTGGATTAATCAATGCTTTAACAAATAGTGGAATTATGGATAAATTAGGTTATATTATTCCTTTAACATTAATACTTTTATTACTTGGATTCTTAGCTTATTCATTGATTGCAGGAATTCTTGCTTCTATGACTACTAATATAGAAGATTATCAACAAATTCAAACCCCAATAATAATAATTTCCCTTTTAGCATACTATTTATCTATGATGGCAGCTATGTTTAATGGATCAATATTTATAAGAATAATGAGCTATATTCCGTTAATTTCTTGTCTTCTTTCACCAGCACTCTTAGTAATGGGACAAATAGGAATTATAGACGTATTAATCTCAATTGGAATTATGGGATTTACTATTTATTTGTTGATAAAATATGGCTTAAAAATTTATAAAGTAGGTATTTTAAATTATTCATCAAGTAAATTATGGAAAAAAATGTTTAAAGCTATTAAAGAAAAATAATAACAATTATTTACTTATAAACAATAGAGTATTGATAAAAAAATTCAATACTCTATTGTTTTACTGTAAAAAAAACTTTATATATCTAAGTTTAAGTCAATTTGTTTTATCGCTTCAGCATTTATTAAATTTGGATTATATTTAATATTTATTATAATTTTTCCATTTTCATCAGCTTTTGTTAATGAATAGCCATTAAAATTACTTTCAACTTTTTCGATTCCTTCAATTTCAAATAAATCTTCTATTGATGATTTAAAACAGTATTCACAACAAAAATCATCTCTAATTATTATATAGTTATTTGTTTCAATTTTTGGGTGTTTATCAAAGGCAAGCATAGAAGGTATTTTTAAAATATCTAAAAATAATAGAATTTCCATTTTTATTATTTTAGGAGTTATCAAATTAGAATTGTACTTTAAATAAATTTCTATATATTCTTCATTTTTGATAATAACATGTGAAATTCCCTTTAATGATTTTAGATATTCTTCTAATTCTTGGTGTCCAAAACTATCAATTACCATAGTTAATTCATTCATATTAGTCCTCTTTCTATATTTAATTTTAGTCAGCCTGAATAAAAAAATTTCTTTAATACTTTCGCTAGCCATTATACATTTATAATTATATAAAAATAAATTTATAAACCCTGATGAAATAATAGTGATTGGTTTCTAAAATATTTCTGACATACAATTATCACCATGTATAATTATTATAGCAGAAAAAGACACAAAAGAATAATCCTTTGTTTACCCACTCGAAGGAAATTATATGCCTACATTAATAATATATTCAGATAAAAAAATATACAAAAAAAAGACTGGAAGACCGTAGTTTTTTCCCGTGCTTATGATTAAATAATACCAAAAAGATTGCTTTGTTCGGATATTTTCATAATGGTACCATTGGTAAAGTTATCTACAAATTTTGGAAGTTTAATATAAGAACCAATAACTGCTCAAATTATAACACACTTTTTTAAAAATCTATCAAAAATAATTCTTGTTCACTTGTTTTATAAGCCCGCTATATATAAACTCATAAGTTCGAGTAGCTATCAATATGGTGCTGGAAACAGGATTTGAACCTGCGACCTATCGGTTACGAGTCGATTGCTCTACCAACTAAGCTATTCCAGCACTTAAAATTAATATACCATAAAAGATTAAAGTTGACAATTAAAAAAATTAAGTTATAATATAATGAACGAAAGAGGGGAAAAACAATGAATAACGATATCTTATTAAGTTTAAGTACACAAATTAGAAATTTAAATAACAGCTTATCTACAATAAAAAATAATACTTATGTAACAATGTTAAATCAAATTTTAACAATTCTTAATAATGAATTATATAAAGACGAACAAGAAAAAATTAAATATGAACAATTACTACAAAAATATATGACACCAGAAATATCAGAAAAAATCTTATCACAATCAAAAGTTAAATAAGCATTCAATTGAGTGCTTATTTTTGTTATAATTAATATATAAGGAAGTAGTGATAGAATGAAACTTGATAATTTAAATGAAATGCAAAAAAAAGCAGTATTAAAAACTGATGGTCCATTACTAATTTTAGCAGGAGCAGGTAGTGGGAAAACTAAAGTATTAACAACCAAAGTAGCTTACTTGATAGAAAAAGGAGTAGAACCTTCAAGTATCGTTGCAATTACTTTTACAAATAAAGCCGCTAAAGAAATGAAAGAAAGAATTTATAAGTTAGTAGGAATAGAAGCTTATAATATTCAAATTTCTACTTTCCATTCTTTTGGTCTAAAAATAATAAAAGAAAATTACAATTTACTAGGCTATGAAAAGAACTTTACTATATTAGATAGTGATGATACTTTATCAGTAATAAAAAAAATAATGAAAAGAATGAATATAGATGTTAAAACTTTAAATCCAAGGTATGTAAAAAATAGTATAAGTAGTGCTAAAAATGAACTTATAACACCTAAAGAATATGAAAAATATATAAGTGTAGAATATGAAAAAATAATAAGTAAAATCTATGAACAATATCAAAAAGAATTAGTAAAAAATAATGCTTTAGATTTTGATGATTTACTAACTTTACCAATTAAATTATTTAATGAATATCCTAGTGTATTAAAAGTCTATCAAGAAAGATATAAGTATATTCTAATAGATGAATATCAAGATACTAATAAAGCCCAATATATCCTTTCAAAAATGATAAGTGCTAAAAATAAAAATATTTGTGTGGTAGGAGATAATGATCAAAGTGTATATTCATTTAGAGGAGCTAACTATAAAAATATTTTAAACTTTGAAAAAGATTACCAAAATGCTGAAACCATATTACTAGAACAAAATTATCGTTCTACTAAAACTATATTAAATGCAGCAAATAGTGTTATTAAAAATAATCAATTTAGAAAAGATAAAAATTTATGGTCTAATAACGAAGTAGGACAAAAGGTAATATATCATAGAGCTTATGATGAACGAAATGAAGCTGATTATGTAATAAGTGAAATTAGAAAGAGATTAAAAGAAGGAATTACTGAATCAGAAATTGCAGTAATTTATAGAACAAATGCCCAATCTAGAGTTTTAGAAGAAGAATTTTTAAAAAGTGGATTGCCGTATAAAATAGTAGGGAGTTTCTTTTTCTATAACAGAAAAGAAATAAAAGATTTAATCTCATACTTAAAAGTAATTTATAATGAAAAAGATGATGTAAATTTAGAAAGAATTATAAATGTTCCTAAAAGAGGAATAGGAACTAAAACGATTAGTAATTTGGTTAGCAAAGCTACACTTGAAAATATTAGTTTATATGAAGCAATTACTTCGGGTAAAGAATTAGAATTTAAAAAGTTAATAGATGAATTAAAAACTGATAGTGAAACAAGTACTTTAACTGAATTAATAGATTTAATTCTAGATAAAAGTGGAATAAAAAAAGAATTAGAACAAGAAAAAAGCTTAGAAGCTGATATAAGATTAGAAAACCTAGAAGAATTCAAATCAATTACTAAAAATTTTGAAGAAAATGAAGGATTAGTATCACTAGAAGATTTCCTTAATGAAATTAGTTTAGTAAGTGATATTGAAGAACATAAAGATAACAAAGATAGAATTACATTAATGACTATGCATGCGGTTAAGGGGTTAGAATTTGATGTAGTTTTTGTAGTTGGAATGGAAGAAGGAATATTTCCTCATGCAAATTCTAGCTTTGATAAACAAGAATTAGAAGAAGAAAGAAGATTATGTTATGTTGCGATTACTCGCGCTAAAAAAATCTTATATCTAACTAATGCTAAAAGAAGAATGTTATATGGAAAAGATAGTATAAATCCTCCAAGTAGATTTATAAATGAAATAGATGATAGTTTGATAGATAGTGATTCTAATGAACCTTTGAAAAAAATTGATAAATCTGATATGATTAACACTATTCCAATAGAATTTCAAATTGGTGAAGTTATTATTCAAGATAAATATGGTGAAGGAATAGTAGTAGGACTAGATGATACTTTTATTACAATTGCTTTTAACTATCCAATTGGTACTAAAAAATTCTTAAAGAATCATAAATCAATAAAAAAGAAATAGAATTTATTGGTGGTAATAATGAATTATAAAATATTAGTTAATAGAGAAAACAAGATTCCTGGTAATTTTAAAATTAATTTAGTAGATGTAAATAGCAAGTATAAAAAGGGTATTCTTTTAGAAGAAAAAGTTTACCAACAATTTAAAAAAATGCAAAAAGACGCTAAAACACAAAATTTTGAAATAGAAGTGGAAAGTGGGTATAGAACACACTCTTATCAAGAAAAACTTTACAAAGATTTAATTGATAAAAAGGGAATAGATTATGCTAAAAAATATATTGCTCCTCCATTTACTTCTGAGCATGAAACAGGCTTAGCACTTGATTTTTGTATATATGATAACGGAAAATATATTATTGAACACGATACAAAACATTTAGAAGCTACTAAATGGATTATAAATAATTGTGATAAATATGGATTCATATTAAGATATCCTTTAAATAAAGAAGGAATTACTGGTTATAACCATGAGCCTTGGCATTTAAGATATGTTGGCGATTTGGCTCCTTTGCTTAATAAAAATAATTTAACTTTAGAAGAATATTATGACAACTTTTAAATTAAAGTTGTCATATTTTTAATATTACATTATAATATAAATTATAAATAGGAGGAGGAATTTTGAATGAAAAAAATAAGAAAAGCCGTTATTCCTGTTGCAGGTATGGGTACTCGTTTGTTACCTATTACCAAATCAATCCCAAAAGAAATGTTACCAATTATTGATAAACCTACTATCCATTATATAGTAGAAGAAGCAGTTTTAAGTGGGATAGAAGAAATTTTATTTATTACTAATTCTAATAAGAAATCAATTGAAAATTATTTTACTAGAAATTTAGAATTAGAAAAAAAGTTAATTGAAAAAGGAAAAGTAAATGAAGTTAAAGATTTAGAAAAAATAAGTAAATTAGCTAAATATTTTTATATTAATCAAGAAGAACCTTTAGGAAGTGGACATGCAATTAGTTTAGCTAAAAATTTTGTAAACAACGAACCATTTGCTGTTCTTTATGGTGATAATTTAATAGATAATGAAACTACCCCTATATTAAAACAATTAATTGATATTTATGAGAAAACTAATAGTAATGTTATAGCATATACAACTGTTCCTAAAAATATTGTAGATAGATTTGGAATTTTAAGTTTAAATAAAGATGGAAGTATTAATTCAATTATAGAAAAACCAAATATAAATGAATCTTCTTCTAATTTAGCTAGTATTGGTAGATATATTGTAAATCCACAAATATTTGACTATTTAGAACAAATAGACAAAGTAAATGGTGAATATCAGTTTACTGATGCATTAATGAATATGATGAAAAAAGAAAAATTTATGCCATGCAATATTGAAGGACAATACTATGATATTGGTAGTAAAGAAGGTTATTTGAAAGCTAATATAGAATTTGCGCTTAAAAATGATTTATTGGAAAAAGAAATAGAACAAATTATGAAAAATATATAAAATATGTGTCAAATCATTAATAAATTAAATTGACTGAAAAAAAATATTATGATATCCTTATTATAGGATAGTTGTGGACTCTAGAAGGAGTAGTAATTATGGAAAAGAAAAAAAAGGTTAATCAAAAAGCTTTATTAGAAGAAAAGACAAAAAAAGAAGAACAAGCACTTTCTAAAAAGAAGAAAAGACAAAAAAGAATAATTACAATTTTAGTTTTCATTTTAATAGCTATAATTGCTTTTGGTGCAGCTTTTGCATATTTTTCATTACAATCACGTTCTGATAAAAAAACTATTCAAACTGCAAACTTAAAGATAGATTTTGTAGATGGAGATTTAATAAACGTAGGAGAAGGTATAGAACCAATTTTAGAAGATGAGATCTTAACTGAAGCAGCTAAAAAAACATTTACAATAGCTAAAAGTTCTAATAGTAGTAATATTTACGCTAAAATAGATTTATCAGATATTCAAATAAGTGATAATTTTAAAGATTATGATTTAAAATGGGCATTGTATCAGGGAAATAATAAGGTTACAACAGGAACATTTGCACAAACATTAGATGGAAGTACAAGTATAAATTTGGCAAATAATATTTTATTAGATAGTACAAATCCTATTGAGTATAACTTATATATTTGGATTAATGAAACCGGAGTTAATCAAGCTAAATTAATGGCAGGAACCTTAATTGCTAAGATTAAAGTAGACGGAGAAGAAAAACAAAGAAATACTTTGGCAGGTAACATATTAAAAGAAAGTGTTAAAACAAATACACCAAACTTTAATTTTAATACAGG
>CALVZF010000035.1 GCA_944372455.1 uncultured Bacilli bacterium | reverse complement strand
AAAGAAAAAAATTGACTAATATTTTTTATTTGTTAAAATTGTATTAACTGGTGCGGTTGAGATTACAATTAAAAAAAAAACTTTTAGAAATTTTTCTAAAAGTTTTTTAATATCCAAAAACACCTTCTAAACTTTCATCGTTATTAATCCAATCTTCAACATCTACAACAACATAATCTTGTTTGTTTTGTCTAATATAGACTTTTTTAATACCTGCATTAATAATAAATCTCTTACAAAGGATACATGGCATAGCATTTTCAACATATTCTAAAGTTTTAGAATCTTTTCCTACCAAAAACAAATTAGAATCAATTAAGTCTTTTCTAGAAGCTGAAATGATAGCATTTTGTTCAGCATGAACACTTCTACACATCTCATACCTTTCCCCACGAGGAATGTTAAGTTTTTCTCTCGCACAATAGTTTAGATCGCAACAATTTTTTCTTCCTCTTGGAGCTCCTGCATAACCAGTTGATATGACTTCATCATTTTTTATAATCGCACATCCAAATTTTCTTCTTAAGCAAGTGCCTCTTTCTAATACAGTTTCTGCAATATCTAAATAATAATTAATTTTATCCACTCTTTTCATTTTACATTCTCCTTACATTCTTTTGTTTTAAAATTTTTATTTTGATATATTACTTTTAACATATTATTATCATTGTTATCAATTTCAATACTATCTGGATTAGTTCTAAGCATACTACTTATACTATTTTTATTATTTCTATCAATATAACAAATAATATTTTTAGCATATTCTTTCTCAAAAATATATTCTAAAAGTTCATTTTTCAAAATACTACTATATCTTTGACCACGATATTTAGGCGCTATTATATGTGAAAACACATAATCATAATCATCAACCTGAATTAAAGTTATTAATCCTACTGGAATATGTTCCTTTTCAACTATAAGTCCAATTATTACATCGTTATCAGAAGTATTAAAAAGTTGCTTCCAGTTACTAAAAAATTTTTTAGTTAATTCATCATTAAATATATCATTAATAAATTCTTCATGTTTTAAATTTTGATTATCATAATTAACATATTTAAAATTTTTAGTTTCAACATTAACTAAATTCATTTGAACCACCTTAATAATATATTATCATAATTGTATTTTTACTTCAATTAAACATTTGACAAATTTTTTTGTTTAGTATAAGTTATTAATGTAAAATTTCTTTAATCATAATAAAAGTTATTATGATATAATAACAGGCAGGTGAAAGTTATGGATAAGATCATAATAAAAGGAGCTCGTGAAAATAATTTAAAAAATATAGATTTAGAGCTTCCTAAAAATAAATTAATAGTTATGACTGGAGTTAGTGGAAGTGGTAAGTCTTCTCTTGCTTTTGATACAATTTATGCTGAAGGCCAAAGAAGATATGTAGAAAGTTTAAGTGCCTATGCAAGACAATTTTTAGGTGGTACTGAAAAACCCGATGTAGATAGTATTGAAGGATTATCACCTTCAATTAGTATTGATCAAAAAACTACCAATAAAAATCCTAGAAGTACTGTTGCAACTGTTACTGAAATCTATGATTATTTAAGATTATTATTTGCTAGAATAGGTGTACCATATTGTCCAATACATAAAGAACCTATTTCATCACAAAGTATAGAGGAAATGACTAATAAAGTTTTAGATTATCCTCAAGGAACCAAAATTATTGTTTTAGCGCCTATTGTACATGGTGAAAAAGGTACACATAAAGATTTATTTGATCAGTTGAGAAAAGAAGGTTATGCAAGAGTTAGAGTTAACGGAGAAACATTAGATTTATCAGAAGAAATTAATTTAGAAAAAAATAAAAAAGATAATATAGATGTAGTTATTGATAGATTAGTGATAAAAGAAGACATAAGAAGTAGACTTTATGAATCAATTGAAGTTGCTACCTCTTTAGCTTCTGGAAAAGTAGTCATTGATGTAATAGGACAAGAAGAAATATTAATGAGTGAACACTTTGCTTGTCCAAAATGTAATTTTTCTTTACCAGAATTAACTCCAAGATTATTCTCATTTAATGCTCCTTATGGAGCCTGTGAAGATTGTAAGGGATTAGGTATAAAATTAGAAGTAGATAAAGATTTAGTAATTCCTGATAAAAATTTAAGTATAAATGAAGGTGCGATTAAAACTTTATCTTCTGATCAAGAAGGTCTATATTATAAAAGATTAGAATGTGTGGGTAAACACTATAACATAGATATGAACAAGAAATTTAAAGATTTAACAAAAAAAGAAACTGATATAATTTTATATGGAAGTCCGGATCTTATTAAATTTAGTTATACTTCTAAAAGTGGTAATGTATCTAATAGTACAGACTATTATGAAGGAATTCTTACAAATTTAAAAAGAAGATATATGGAAACTTCAAGTACTTGGATTCGTGATTGGATAGAAGGATATATGGTAGAAACTACTTGTCCTACTTGTAAAGGTGCAAGATTAAAGGAAAGCGTTTTATCTGTATATATAAACAAAAAAAATATATATGATTTAACTACTATGAGTATAAGAGATTTATTAGACTTTTTTAAAAATATTAAACTTACTAAAGAGCAAAAAGAAATATCAAATCTTATTGTTAAAGAAATTATTAATAGATTATCATTTTTATCAAATGTAGGATTAGGATATTTGACATTAAATAGAAGTGCAGGAACTTTGTCTGGAGGTGAAGCTCAAAGAATAAGGCTTGCTACTCAAATTGGTTCAAAACTTACCGGAGTTTTGTATGTTTTAGATGAACCTAGTATTGGTTTGCATCAAAGGGATAACGAAAAATTGATTAAGGCACTTTTAGAGATGAGAGATTTAGGAAATACTTTAATTGTAGTAGAACATGATATTGATACTATGCTTGCTTGTGATTATTTAGTAGATATAGGACCAAAAGCAGGTAGAGAAGGTGGTTATGTAGTTGCTTCCGGTACTGTTTCTGAAGTTATGAACAATGAAAATAGTATTACTGGAAAGTATCTATCTGGAAAAGAAAAAATTGAAGTTCCTAAAACAAGAAGAAAAGGAAATAAAAAATATATAGAAATACTAGGGGCAGAAGAAAATAATCTAAAAAAGATAAATGTTAAATTCCCGTTAGGTGAATTTATTTGTGTTACTGGAGTTAGTGGAAGTGGTAAGTCAACTCTTGTTAATCAAATTTTATATAGAGCAGTTTCTAACAATTTATATAGTACTAAAGATAAACCGGGTAAATTTAAAAAAATTAAAGGTTTAGAAAATATTGACAAAGTTGTTGACATATCCCAAGCACCAATCGGTAGAACCCCTAGAAGTAATCCTGCTACTTATACTGGAGTATTTGATGATATAAGAGATGTATTTACAAATACTAAAGAAGCTAAAATAAGAGGCTATGACAAAAGTAGATTTTCATTTAATGTAAAAGGGGGAAGATGTGAAGCCTGTCGGGGTGATGGTGTCAAAAAAATAGAAATGCACTTCTTACCTGATGTATATGTACCATGTGAAGTATGTAAAGGAACTCGTTATAATAGAGAAACTTTAGAAATTAAATTTAAAGGTAAAAATATATATAATGTATTAGATATGAGAGTAGAAGAAGCTTTAGAATTTTTTGAAAATATTCCTAAAGTGAAACATAAATTACAAGTTTTATGTGATGTAGGATTAAGTTACATTAAACTAGGACAACAAGCTCCAACATTATCTGGAGGTGAAGCTGCTCGTGTAAAACTTGCTAAAGAATTACAAAAAAAACCTACTGGAAAAACCCTATTTATTCTTGATGAACCGACTACAGGACTTCATTCCGATGATATTAAAAGATTATTAGTAGTTTTACAAAAAATAGTAGACAATGGCGATACAGTTGTAGTAATTGAACACAATTTAGATGTAATTAAAGTAGCTGACCATGTTATTGACTTAGGAAAAGAAGGTGGAGACCTAGGCGGAAATATTGTAGGGGTTGGAACTCCAGAAGAAATTGCTAAAATAGCTGATAGTTATACAGGACAATTTTTAAAAAGAGAACTTGAAAAATAAAGAAACAGATTTTTAATGTTTCTTTATTTTTATGGATAAATATGGTATTATTTTAATGGTGATTATAAATGAAAACTATAGTTAATAAGTATAAGAAAGATGCATTTAGATTTTTAGATTGGATGTTACACATGATAGGTTATGCACTAATTTTAATATGTATGTCAGTATTATTTCCAAAATCTTTTTATATTAATAGTGATTTATTCGGCATTTTCGGACTTATAGTTGCGATTATAATATATATTATTAATCAAACAATTAAACCTATCATAGTTTTATTTACCTTACCTATTACAGGTTTAACCTTAGGTATATTTTATCCATTTATTAATTTATTAATGCTTTATTTAGTATCATTTATATTAGGAGATAATTTTATTATACATGGTTTATGGATTCCTCTTTTAATTTCTATTCTTATATCACTCATGAATTTTTTATTAGAAGGATTAATCTTAAAACCACTTTTAGAAAGAGGGAAATAATATGAACGATATTTTTCTTGATTTAGGATTTATGACTATTAAATGGTATTCCTTTTTAATGTTTGTTGCCCTATTACTAGGTATATTTCTAGTGTTAAGAGAAGCTAAAAGGTTTAAAATTAATGAAAGCTTCATGGTAAATTTAATCTTTTGGACTGCTATTTTAGGATTTATTGGGGCACGTCTTTACTTTGTTTTGTTTAATTTTGATTATTATAGTTCTCATTTAAATGAAATTTATAAAATTTGGGAAGGTGGACTTGCCATACATGGTGCGATTATTTTAGGTGGATTATTTATCATTTTATATACTAAAAAGTATAAAGTTAAAACTTTGAGAATCTTTGATATCCTTGCTCCTGCCTTATTATTAGGTCAAGCTATTGGTAGGTGGGGTAATTTTTTTAATGGGGAAGCCCATGGAGGGATTACTACTCTAAGCTTTTTACAAAGTTTGCATTTACCAGATTTTATTATTGAAGGTATGCATATTAATGGGGTTTATTATCATCCTACTTTTTTATATGAATCTTTATGGAGCTTAATTGGAGTTATAATATTACTTATATTAAGAAGAACTCGTTATATTAAAGTAGGAAATATAACTGCTATATATTTAATGTGGTATTCTTTTGGTAGATTTTTTATTGAAGGATTAAGAACAGATAGTTTAATGTTAGGAAATTTTAGAATTGCTCAAATTATTTCTATAATATTATTTATTACAGGACTAATTATATTGATAATATCAAAAAAGAAATCTAAGCTTGAAAATTTATATAATAGCTTAGATAAATCCGAAAATGTTGATGTTAAATTCTAATTTTAATGGAAAAGAGGGACTAGTATGTATGATGTTGTAATAATAGGTGCAGGTGTAGCTGGGATTAGCGCGGCTATATATGCTAAAAGAAGTAATATGAATATTTTACTTATAGAAAAGGATGTCCCAGGGGGACAAATAAATAAAACTGCTGAAATAGAAAATTATCCAGGATTTTCCAGTATTAAAGGACCAGATTTAGCTTTTAATCTTTTTGATCAAATAAATAAACTAAAAATTCCTTATAGAGCTTTAGAAGTTTTAGAAATAGTTGATAAAGAAAACTATAAAATATTAAAAACAGATAAAGAAGAAATAAAAACAAAATGTGTAATAATAGCTACTGGACGCATTCCTAAAAAATTAGGTTTAGAAAATGAAGATAAACTTTATGGACAAGGAATAAGTTTTTGTGCTATTTGCGATGGAAATCTTTATAAAGATAAAGAAGTAATAGTAGTTGGCGGTGGAAATAGTGCGATTGAAGAGAGTTTATATTTAAGCGAAATTGCTAAAAAAGTAACAATTTTAAATAGAAGCGATAGACTTAGAGCGAATGAAGAAGCTCAAGAAGAGATAAAAACTAAAAATAATGTTTTTATAATGTACGATACTACGATTAAAAATATAAATGTTAACAATAAAAAGTTAATAGTAGATATAATAGATAAAGAAAATAAAATAGAAAACAAATTAAGTGTAGATGGAGTCTTTGTTTTTATTGGTTATGAGCCATCAAATGAACTAGTTAAAAATTTAAATATAACGGATAAAAATGGTTATATTATTGTTAATAAAAGAATGGAAACCAAAATACAAGGAATTTTTGCCTGTGGTGATATAATAAAAAAAGATTTATATCAAATTGTAACCTCTGAAAGTGAAGGCGCTATTGCAGCTACTTTTGCTAAAAAGTATGTTAATGATATAAATAAATAATAAAGTTGATTATAATATAATTTATTTTGTATGGTATAATTAATTAGGGAGATGACTTTTATGAGTAAATATTATTTTGTTGGAATAAAAGGTTCTGGAATGAGTTCTTTAGCTCAAGTTTTATATGATTTAGGTAATACTGTTATAGGATATGATGATAATAAAAATCATGCATATACTCAAGATGAGTTAGAAAAAAGAAATATTAAGATATATTATGAAACTCCAGAACTTACTAGTGACTATATAGTTGTTAGAACTTCTGCTGTTAGAGATAATCATAAGGAAATAGAAAATGCTAAAAAACTTGGATTAAAAATTAAAGAATATTTTGAACTTCTTGGTGAATTGACTGATAAATACAAAACAATAGCTATATCTGGTTGTCATGGTAAAACTACTACAACAGCTTTACTTGCTCATATATTCTCTGAAACAGTAGGTTGTAGTTATATAATTGGTGATGGAACAGGGGTAGCAAATAAAGATAGTAATTTATTCTTTATTGAAGCTTGTGAATATTATAGACACTTTTTAAATTATCATCCTACTTATACAATAATTACTAATATTGAATTAGATCATGTTGATTACTATAAAGATTTTGAAGATTATAAAAGTGCTTTTCAAGCTTTTGCTGATCAAACTAAAAAGACAGTAGTTGCCTTTGGAGATAGTGAAGATGTAAGAAGTTTAAACTTAAAAGATAAATTATTTTATGGTTTTAATGATGATAATGATATTGTATGTAAAAATTTAAAATTAAAAGAAAATGGATCAGAATTTGATGTATATATTAAAGGAGAATTTTATAATCATTTTGATTTGCCATTATTAGGACGTCACATGGTATTAAATTCTTTAGCTGTGATTGCTATATGCTATCTTGAAGGTTTAGATAAAAATGTTGTTAATGAAGAAATCCATACCTTTAAGGGAGCTAAAAGAAGATTTGTGGAAACTATAATTGGTGATGTAGTAACAGTTGATGACTATGCCCATCATCCAACAGAAGTAGCTGCAACTATAAGTGCAGCTCGTCAAAAATATCCTAATAAAGAAATAATTGCTGTTTTTAAACCAAATACTTATTCAAGAACTAAGGAGTTGTATAAAGATTTTATTAAAGCTTTAGATTTAGCTGATAAGGCCTATGTTACTGATATTACTTGTGATAGAGAGCTTCCTTCTGAATTTCCCGGTGTAACATCCGATTTAATTATTAATGGATTAAGAAATGGTGAACACATTGGAGATGATACTTTAGATAAATTATTAAAACATAAAAATTCAGTATTATTGTTTATGAGTTGTAAAGATATTTATACAATGAAAGGTAATTTTGAAAAATTATTAAGAGAAGAATAATATGAAAATTGAAACTATACAAGTAGGAGAGTTAAAAACTAATTGTTATTTAATTATAGTTAATGATAAATGTATAATTGTAGATCCTGGTTCAGATTTTGAGATTATTAAAAATAAAATAAAACAATTAAAGCTAACCCCTATTGCAATATTTATTACTCACTATCATTTTGACCATATAGGCTCACTTAACGAATGTATAAAAGAATATAATATTAAAGTATTTGATTATCAAAGTTATATTGATGATAAAACAGAATTTCAAATTGATGACTTAAAGTTTTATATAATCGCTTTTCCAGGACATAAAAACGATTTAGTAGCATTTTATTTTAAAGATTATAAAATAATGTTTATAGGAGATTTCGTTTTTAAAAATGATATTGGTAGATGTGATTTAGCTTACGGAAATTTTACTGAAATGTTAAATAGTATTAAAAAATTAAAACAATATCCTGTAGATATAACGTTATATCCAGGACATGGCGAAATTACTTATTTAAAAGATGAAATTAAAAATAATCAATACTTTAAAAATTAATAATGAAAAATTATAGAGATTAAAAAGCTATAATTTTTTTGATTTTTTAGTTTATCTTGAATCATATTATAAAAAATATTATAATTAATTAGTATGCAACAATAGGAGGATTACTATGAATGAACTAATTATAAAAGAAATAAGTACTAATTTAAATATTAAAGAAAAACAAGTTGTTAATACCTTAAAATTATTACAAGAAGGGAATACAATTCCTTTTATAGCACGTTACAGAAAAGAAGTGACACAATCATTAGATGAAGAACAAATAAGAAGTATTAGTGAAGTTTATGAATATCAGATAAATTTATTAAAACGCAAAGATGATGTTATCAGATTAATTGATGAAAAAGGATTACTTACAGATGAACTAAAACAAAAAATACTTTTAGCTCCCAAATTAATAGATGTTGAAGATTTATATAGACCTTATAAAGAGAAAAAAAAGACAAAAGCTACTGAGGCGATTAATAATGGTTTAGAGCCACTTGCTAAAATTATAATGTCTTTTAAATTTCAAGGTACCCTTGAAGATTTAACTACTAAATTTTTAAATGATAAAGTAACGAGTACAGAAGAAGCAATAAATGGCGCTAAATATATTATTGCAGAGTGGATTAGCGATAATGCTAGTTATAGGAAATGGATTAGAAATTATACAATGCGTAATGCTTTAATTTGTACTAAAATTAAAAAGGGCGCAACTGATGAAAAAAAAGTATATGAGATGTATTATGATTATAAAGAAACAATTAGATCTATTAAACCACACAGATATTTGGCAATTAATCGTGCCGAAAAAGAAAAAGTATTATCTGTTAGTATTGAAGTAGATAAAGAAACAATTTTAGATAATCTTTATAATAAAATTATTAAAGATACTAAGAATATTGTAACTGATATAGTAAAAGATGCAATAAATGATAGTTATAAAAGATTAATCGCACCAAGTATTGAAAGAGAAATAAGAGGTGAAATCTTTGAAAAGTCAGAAGAGGGTGCTATTGAGGTATTTAAAAATAATCTTGAAAAATTATTACTAACACCACCTATGAAAGAAAAAAATGTTTTAGGTTTTGATCCTGCATATAGAACAGGATGTAAATTGGCAGTTTTAGATAAAACTGGTAAACCACTAGATATAAGTGTAATTTACCCACATGAACCTAAAAATGAATATGAAAAAAGTAAAAAACATATATTAAATTTAATTGATAAATTTAATATAGATATAATCGCAATAGGAAATGGTACTGCTTCAAGAGAAAGTGAAGCGTTTATTTCTGACGTAATTAAATCTGCAAACAAAAAAGTAGAGTACATAATTGTAAGTGAAGCTGGTGCTTCTGTTTATTCAGCAAGTAAGCTAGCTATTTCGGAATTTCCAACACTTCACGTTGAAGAAAGAAGTGCGATTAGTATAGGTAGAAGATTACAAGATCCACTTAGTGAATTAGTTAAAATTGATACTAAGAGTATTGGAGTAGGTCAATATCAACACGATGTTTCAAGTAAAAAGTTAAATGAATCTTTGGATTTTGTAGTTAGTAAATCAGTAAACCAAGTAGGTGTCAACATAAATACCGCTAGTGCTTCTTTATTAAAATATGTATCAGGATTAAGTAAAAAACTTATTGATAATATACTAGATTATAGAGACAAGTATGGAAAATTTATTTCTCGCGAAGAAATTAAAAACATTAAATCAATGGGAGACAAATCTTACGAACAATCAATTGGTTTTATGAGAATTATTGATGGAAAAAATCCATTAGACCAAACTTCTATTCACCCTGAAAGTTATGAAGCTACATTAAAGTTTTTAAGTTGTTTAGATTTAACTATTAACGATATTGGTAGTAAAAAATTAATTGACAAATTAAGTAATATAAGTATTGATGAATATATCAGTAAATTAAATATAGATAAATACACTTTAGAAGATATAATAAAGTCATTAATGCAACCATTAAGAGATCCAAGAGACAATTTTGAAAAACCGTTGCTTAGAAGTGATATTTTAAAAATTGAAGATTTAAAACCTGGTATGAAACTTCAAGGCACAGTAAGAAATGTAGTTGATTTTGGCGTTTTTATAGATATAGGTCTCAAAAATGATGGTTTAGCTCATATTTCTAAATTAACAACAAACTATATTAAGCATCCAATGGAAATAGTTAATGTCGGTGATATTGTTGATTGTTATGTGGATGAAATTTTTCTAGATAAAAATAAAGTTTCTCTTTCTTTAATTGAACCTGTAAAATGTTAAAAAGATAGAATGTTTAATTAAAGGTTCTTTGTCAAATAGTGTGTGTAAGACACAAAACAAGTGATAATTAAACATATGAAGCTGACGCGAAAGCGT
>CALVZF010000034.1 GCA_944372455.1 uncultured Bacilli bacterium | reverse complement strand
GTATCAGATTACATGTCCTTTTTATACAAAAAACTGTGTCTGTGATTTTTCCACCAACACTATTTATTATACAACCCAATTGTTAACAGCAATTGTTTTTTTTCATAATGATGTGCTATACTCATTTAGAGGTGATTTATTATGCTTAAAGATAAATTAAACTTAGTTCCAGAACTTCCAGGATGTTATTTAATGCATAATAAAAAAGATGAAATAATATATGTAGGTAAAGCTAAAAAATTAAAAAGAAGATTATCAAGTTACTTTAATAGAGAACATACCGGAAAAACTAAAAAGTTAGTTAGTGAAATAACAGATTTTGAATATATAGTAACCTCATCTGAAAAAGAAGCTTTAGTGTTAGAATTAAATTTAATAAAAAAATATGATCCAAAATATAACATTTTATTAAGAGATGATAAAACCTATCCATATATAGAACTTACTAAAGAAAAATATCCAAGATTGCTAGTTGTACGAAATATAAATCTTAAAAAACATAAACATAAAAGAATATATGGGCCTTATCCTAATGTTTATGCAGCTAGAAAAACAGTAAACTTACTTAATAGAATATATCCATTAAGAAAATGTGCTAATTTACCAAAAGAAGTTTGTCTATATTATCATATTCATGAGTGTTTAGGATATTGTGAAAAAAGTATTCCACAAGAAACTGTAGATAATTTAGTAAATGAAATAATTGATTTTTTAAACGGAAATTACGATAATGTATTAAATAAAATTAGAGAAGAAATGATTAATGCTAGTGAAAATCTCAATTATGAAAAAGCTAAAGAATTAAAAGAACTAATTGATTATATTAATATAACATTAGTTAAACAAAAAGTAGATTTACACGATAATATAGATAGAGATATATTTGGTTATTATGTTGATAAAGGTTATATATCTTTTCAAGTATTTTTCTTAAGAGGAGGAAAACTAGTTGAAAGAGATTCTCATATAAGGCCAATAGTAGGTGAAGAAACGGAAGAAGTTGAAGAATTTGTTTCTCGTTTTTACGAAAAAGATAACATTAAACCTAAAGAAATCTTAATACCTATAGTTTTAGAAAAAGAAAAAGAAATATTAAGTAGTGTATTAGATATAAATGTAATAATTCCTAAAAAAGGTGAAAAGAAAAAATTGTTAGATATGGCTACTAATAATGCCAAAATTTCACTTGAAAAGAATTTTGAATTAATTCAAAGGAATGAGGATAGAACTATTTTAGCAAATGAAGAATTAGGTCGTATATTAAATATTGAGTCATTAAATAGAATAGAAATCTTTGATAATTCAAATATATTTGGAAGTTTTAATGTAAGTGGAATGATAGTATTTGAAAATGGTAAACCTAATAAAAATGAATATAGAAAATTTAATATAACCGATCAAAAAAATGATGATTTTCATACAATGAAAGAAGTAATATATAGAAGATACTTTAGATTACTTAAAGAACATAAATCTATGCCAGATTTAATAATAGTAGATGGAGGTAAAAGTCAAATAACAGCTGCAAATGAGGTAATGAATGACTTAAATCTTAAAATCCCAATTTGTGGACTAGTAAAAAATAATAAACATAGAACTAGTGATTTAATGGATCAAAATTACAATATAATAAATATTGATAGAAAAGGCAATGTGTTTCATTTACTAACAAGAATGCAAGATGAGGTACATAATTATACAATAAATTATCATAGACAAATAAGAAGTAAAGGTTCACTAGAAAGTGTATTAGATAATATTCCTGGTATAGGCCCTAGAAGAAAAAAAGCTTTAATAAAAAAATATGGTTCATTAAAAAAGATAAAAGAATTAGATATTACGGAATTAGAAAGTATACTACCTAAAGAAACAGCTAAAAACTTATATAATTTTTTACAAGATTATAAATAAAAATATAGCTCATAAAATCTTCCTTAAAGAATAGAATTAATTGTAAACATTAAGGAGGAAAACAAATGGGAACATTAAAAGTTAGTTCTAAATCAAATCCAAATTCAGTAGCTGGGGCTTTAGCAAACGTTTTTAGAGATAAAGGTGAAGTAGAAATTCAAGCAATAGGTGCAGGAGCACTTAATCAAGCAATTAAAGCAGTAGCAATTGCTCGTGGTTTTGTCGCTCCTAGTGGAAAAAATTTAGTTTGTGTTCCAGCTTTTACTGATATAGTTATAGATGGAGAAGAAAGAACTGCCATAAAACTAATAGTTGAAGCTAAATAATACATCTGATTAATCAGGTGTTTTAATTTAATAATTATTAATTTTTATTTGCAATTTTAAATATTTAATGTTATTATATTCATGTAAAGCGATGATAAAAGAATAGTAATAATGTATTTATTTATTAGAGAACTAATGGTTGGTGAAAATTAGTAATAAAACATTACGAATCTACTTTTTAGTGTAGTTAATCACTACCGGAATATTTCCGTTAAAAAAATTAAGTTAAATAAAGGATGGTACCGTGAAACATTCACTCCTTAATGGGTGAATGTTTTTTATATTGAAGGAGGATAAAATGTTAGATATTAAATTTGTTAGAGAAAATAAAGAATTAGTAAAAGAAAATCTTAGAAAAAAATTTCAAGAACAAAAACTACCATTAGTAGAAAAAGTTATAGAAAGTGATTTAGAATATAGAAATATTAAAACCACTGTAGATGAACTTAGAGCTAAAAGAAATAGTATTTCAAAAGAAATAGGAAATGATATTAGAAATGGTAATAAAGAAGAAGCAGAAAGAAAAAAAGAAGAAGTTACTTTGCTTTTAAATGAAATTAAAAGTCTTGAACAAAAAGAAGAAGATCTTGAAAAAGAAACAAAAAAAATAATGATGATATTACCTAACATCATTGATGAATCTGTTCCAATAGGAAAAGATGATAGCGAAAATGTAGAAATAGAAAAATTTGGAGATCCAATAGTTCCAGATTACGAAATTCCTTATCATGCTGATATATGTGAAGCTATTAATGGGCTTGATAAAGAAGCAGCAGGTAGAACGAGTGGGAATGGTTTTTACTATTTAATGGGTGATATTGCAAGACTTCATTCAGCTATGTTAAGTTATGCTAGAGACTTCATGATTGATAAAGGATTTATTTATTGTGTTCCACCATTTATGATAAGACAAGATGTAGTAAATGGTGTTATGTCATTTGAAGAAATGGATGCAATGATGTACAAAATTGAAGGAGAGGATTTATATTTAATTGGAACAAGTGAACACTCAATGATAGGCAGATTTAAAGGTCAAATAATTAAAGAAGAACAATTACCTATATGTTTAACTTCTTATTCTCCATGTTTTAGAAAAGAAGTAGGTGCACATGGAATAGAAGAAAGAGGTTTATATAGAGTTCATCAATTTGAAAAACAAGAAATGGTTGTACTTTGTAAAAAAGAAGAAGCAATGGATTGGTACAATAAAATGTGGAATTATACAGTAGAATTTTTTAGAAGTTTAGATGTTCCAGTTAGAACCTTAGAATGCTGTAGTGGAGATTTAGCAGATTTAAAAGTAAAATCTTGTGATATAGAAGCATGGAGTCCAAGGCAACAAAAATATTTTGAAGTTGGATCATGTTCTACCTTAGGAGATGCACAAGCAAGAAGATTAAGTATTAGAGCTAAGGGAGATAATGGGAATTACCTAGTAGCAACTCTTAATAATACAGTTTTGGCAACTCCTCGTGGTTTAATTGCAGTGTTAGAAAATAATTACCAAAAAGATGGTAGCATAAATATTCCAAAAGTTTTACAACCTTATATGGGTGGAAAAACCAAACTAGAAAGAAAATAATCTTTAAAGATATTTTCTTTCTTTATTTACTTTCTATAAATTTAGTGATATAATAATTGGCACTTTAAAGGGGGAAGTTTTATGGAAAAGGATTTAGAATTAATAGAAGATATAAGATGTGGAAATAAAACTTTAGAAAATAAAGTGATGCAAAAATTATCAAAAATTACAAAATCAAAACAATTAGAATTTTTAAATCTGGGATTTAATAGTTCTCAAATAGAACTAATATTTAAGAATACTTTTGCTTACTGTGTAAAAAACTATTCAATAGAACAATCTAATCATTCTACTTTTATTAATTATTTTGTATCTATATTTACTAAAGCAACGACAAGTTTATTTTTAAAAGAAATAAATGAAGGAAATTATGATAAACTAAAGTCAATAGTAAATAAAAACGTTCATAATACAAATATTAGAATGGAAGCTTTGAAAGATTTAGAAAAAATATTTACTATACTTAAAACTCTTAAAGTAACATTAGACGATAATATGTTTGAAATATTAATAAAAAATACAGATATTGGAAATTTATTAAAAGGATTTTTAGAAAACAACTCATCTATTGAAGAACAATTCTTACGTTCTAAAGTTAAAAATGCTGATATTAAAGAAATAATAGAAATGTTTTTAGTATTTAATTCTATAGAAATTATTGAAGCAGAAGAATTATTAGATGAATCTAAAAGCATGTATCATCACTCTTTGCTAACTCATAAAGAAGAAATAGAAGCCTTTGAAAGATTAAGAAAAAATCCTACAAAAGAAAATATGAATTATATTATACTACATAATTTAAGATTAGTAGAAAGCTTAGCTCAAAAATATGTTGGAAAAGGCTTGGATGCAGAAGATTTATTTCAAGAAGGAGTTTTAGGGCTTCAAAAAGCAGTCACAAAATTTGATTTTTCTAAAGGTTATAAATTTAGTACTTATGCTATTTGGTGGATAAGACAATCAATGACACGTGCAATTGCTGATTCTGGAAAAGCAATTCGTATACCAGTACATTTAAACGATAACATAAATAAATATGATAGATGCGAAAGAGATTTGGTAGCTATTTTAGGAAGAGCTCCTACAGATAAAGAAATAGCTCAAAAATTAAATATTAGTGAAGAAAAAGTTAAAGAAATCAAAATGGCAAAAAATATAGAACCTTCTTCATTAGACTTTCAAATAGGTGACGAAGAAGATTCTAGTTTAATTGATTTTGTTGTAGATGATGAAGAAAGTTTAGAGATTCAAACAGAAAAGAAACTACTTAAACAAGAACTTCATGCTGTAATTAAAGAATTAAGCATCAGAGAACAAATTATTATCATGAAACGATTTGGCATAAATGGAAAAGAAGAAACTTTGCAAGAAATAGGAGAACAACTAAATATAACAAGAGAAAGAGTAAGACAAATAGAAGCAAAAGCTATTAGAAAATTAAAAGTAAAGGCGAAAAGAAAAGAACTAACTGACTATTTAGATAAATAGAACAATATTTTATTGCTCTATTTTTTTTAATGTATTATACTAATAATGGTGAATTAATATGATAAAAATGTATAAAACGGATGAAACAAATAATACCTTGAATGAGCTTTCTAATTTAGAAATTAATACTTGGATTAATGTAATTAACCCTTCTAGTGAAGAAATTGTTAAATTAGCTGAATCGCTCAACATTGATAAAAATTACTTAATTAAAATAATAGATGAGGAAGAACAATCAAGAATAGATATTAAGAATGATATTCAAACAATCATTATTGATGTTCCTATAAAAGTTAAAAATAAAAATTATTTAATGAGTGTAACTACTTCTTTAGTTATAATGCAAATTAGAAATGAATATATACTTACTATTAGTACTAAAGAAACAGAGATTTTTGATGAGTTTATAAATAATAATGTTCCTACATTTTCTACCGGTAAAAAGAGTAGGTTTACTTTTCAAATAATGTATAAAGTAGCTCTTAAATACATTAGAGATTTAAAAACAATTAATATAGAAATAAATAATGCGGAAAATTATCTAAAAAAATCAACTCAAAATAAAGATTTATTAAAATTAATGCATTTAAGAAAAAGTTTAGTATACTTTTCTACTTCATTAAAATCAAACGAATTAGTATTAGATAGAATTAGAATGAATGATTTAATTACATTATATGAAGAAGATCAAAACGTTTTAGAAAATGTTATTATAGAAAATAAGCAAGCTATTGAAATGGCACAAATTTATAGTGGACTTTTAAATAGTACAATAGAAGCTTTTGGTACTATTATTTCAAATAATTTAAATTCAATAATGAAGTTTTTAGCTGGAATAACTATTGTTATTTCAATTCCTACTATGATTGCAAGTTTTATGGGAATGAATGTTCCTTTAGGTGTTTTTTCGTCAAGTGAAGGTTCGTTTTTGATACTTTTAATATTTTCTTTAGTAATTTCTTTAATAATTGCTTACGTTTTAAAAAAGAAGAATATGCTTTAGTATTTTTCTTTTTCATCTTTTTACTGTATAATAAAACTAGTAAAGAAGGAATTTTATGTTGAAAAATAAAAACAAGAAAGATTTTATTAATTTATTAATACTTTTAGCAATATTTTTAATTTTAATATTAGTAATAACTAGGTTTAAATTTATGTATGGTTCTACTTTAGATTGGCAAACGCAACACTATGCATTTAAAGAATATTTTAGAAACCTCTTTTATGAAACTTTTAATTTGTTTCCTTCATTCGCTTTTAATTTAGGCGCAGGAGAAAACATTTATAACATGTCTTACTATGGATTTTTAAGTCCAATCACTTTAATTTCTTATTTTCTTCCATTTATAAAAATGATTGATTATGTTATGATATCCAGTATAATTTTAGTGGGAATAAGTATTATATTATTTTATAAATGGTTAAGAAGTCATAGCTTTAATTCTAATATTTCTTTTGTTTCAACACTAATCTTTTTATGTGCATCTCCATTAATTTTTCACAGTCATAGACACATAATGTTTATAGATTATATGCCATTTTTAATTATGGGACTTTTCGGTGTAGATAAATATTTTAAAGAAAATAAAAAAACATTACTCATTTTAAGTATCTTCTTAATAGTAATGACCAGTTATTATTATAGTATTCCAGCTATTTTCACTTTAATAATATATGGAGTTTATTTGTTTATTAAGAATAATAAACAAATTACTATTTCTCAATTTATTAAAGAAGGAATAAAATTTATAATTCCTATTATAATTGGAATAGTAATGTCATCTGTCTTATTAATTCCTACTTTCTATGTAATATTTAATGGTAGAGGTAGTAATGATACTCTTATTTCACTAAAAAATTTATTGATTCCAAATATTCATTTAGATTATATAATGTATAATTCATACTCAGTAGGTCTTACAAGTATTAGTTTGTTTTCACTTATAAGTGGGATTATAACTAAAGGTAAAGAAAATAAATTCTTAGCAATTACTCTTAGCGCAATATTAATTTTTCCAATATTTATTTATATTTTAAATGGATTATTATATATTAATGCTAAAGTTTTAATTCCATTACTACCAATGTATGTGTTCTTAATCGCAAATTTTTTAAAAAGTTTAATTAATGAAAAAGTAAATATTAAAAAATTATTAGCTATTTCTCTTTTAGTTTCACTTGTCCCTATTATAACTTTAAAATGGAGTTTTAAATATCAATTTATTATTGATTTAATACTAGTAACATTAGCTATAATTATATATAATTACAAAAAAATAAAATTTTTAGTTCCAATTATAGTAATGATAATTTCAATAGTCAACTTATTTACGGTTAATTTAACAGATAATTTACTTTCAATTAAAGACTATAATTATAAGTTTAATAATGAAATTGATACTTTATTTAACGATGCTTTAAGTCTTGAAAATAATATATATAGATCTAGTAATTATGTAGATACTTTAGTAACTACAAATAAAGTTTATAACAAAAATTATTATAGTACTTCAATATATAGTTCAACTTATAATAAAGAATATAGAACTTTTTATACTGAAACTTTTAGTAATCCAATTACATATAGAAATAATATTATAATTAATAATCCTAATAATATTCTTTGGAATACTTATATGGGAGTTAAATATATAGTTAATACTAGTAGTCCTTCAATTGGATATGAATTAGTTAATCAAACTAAAAATTATTCAATTTATAAAAATGATAATGTGTATCCATTAGGTTATGTTAATAGTAATCTAATGAGTAAAAAAGAGTTTGAAAAATTAGAATACCCATACAATGTAGAAGCATTAATGAATAATGTAATTATTGATGGAGAAGTACCAGATTCAAATAAATTTGTTTCAAATATTGAACCTCTTGAAATAGATTATTCAAACTCAAGTTATCAAAATTTAGATATTACTAAAAATGACAAAGAAATTTTAATTAAATCTAAAACTAATGGACAAATAACTATCCCGTTAACTGAGGAAATCAATAATGAGTTAATTTTTATAAGATTTAATATGAATTATGAAGAAACGTGCAAAAATGGAGATACTAGTATTACTGTTAATAATGTTAAAAATACCCTAACTTGTAGAAGTTGGAAATATAAAAATAGTAATTCTACTTTTGATTATGTGATCTCTTCAAATGATCCAATTAAAGAATTAAATATTAACTTAAACAAAGGAACCTATAATATTAGCGATATAAAGATTTATAGACTTTCTTACGATAATATTAAAAACATCACTAATACATTAGATCAATTTAAATTTGATAAATCAAAAACAAAAGGAGATACAATAGAAGGAAGTATTAAAGTTACTAAAAAAGGATATTTTAGTTTATCTATTCCTTATGATAAAGGATTTACAATTCTGGTTAACGATAAAGAAATTAAGTATGAAAAAATTAATCAAGCTTTTATTGGATTTCCTCTTGATAAGGGAGAATATCATATAAAAATTATATATGAAGCCCCATTTAAAAATATAGCGATTCTAATGTCTTTTGTAGGAATGTTAATATTTATAATAATTTGTATTTATGAAAAGAGGAAGAAAAATGAAAAAAGAAAAAATTAGTGTTATAGTTCCTTGTTATAACGAAGAAAAAGCAATTCCATATTTTTATGATGAAATTACTAAAATTAGTGATAAAATGAAGTCACTAGAATTTGAATATTTATTTATCAATGATGGAAGTAAGGATAATACTTTAAATATTTTAAAAGAATACAGTAAAAAGGATAAAAGAGTTAGATTTATATCATTTTCTAGAAATTTTGGAAAAGAAGCTGCAATGTATGCAGGATTAAAAGAAGCAAAAGGAGATTATGTAACTTTAATGGATGCAGATTTACAAGATCCACCAAGTTTACTACCTGAAATGTATTCTGCAATTAAAAATGAAGGATATGATACAGTAGGAACTAGAAGAGTAACAAGAAAAGGTGAGCCCCCAATAAGAAGTTTTTTTGCAAGAATGTTTTATAAACTAATTAATAAGATGTCTAAGGTAGAAATGGTAGATGGCGCTAGAGATTATAGACTTATGACTAGACAAGTAGTTGATGCAATTATAAGTCTAGAAGAATATAATAGATATTCAAAAGGATTATTTAGTTTTGTAGGTTTTAATACTAAATGGATAGAGTTTGAAAATGTAGAAAGAGTAGCGGGGGAAACTAAGTGGAGTTTTTGGAAACTATTAATCTACGCTTTAGAAGGTATAACGGCTTTTTCTACAGTGCCACTTGCTTTAGCAAGTGTTATTGGTATAATTTTTTGTTTATTATCCTTGGTAGCAATATTATTCATAATAATTAAAACTTTAATATTTGGAGACCCAGTATCAGGTTGGCCTTCATTAGTTTGCATAATATTTTTAGTAAGTGGAATTCAATTATTTTGTATGGGAATAATTGGACAGTATCTATCTAAGACTTATTTAGAAACTAAAAAAAGACCCATTTACATTATTAAAGAAACAGAAAAAGATGTCTAATACACATCTTTTTTGTAAATATAGTATTTCTATTTGTTCATCTTCTATTGACACTATGACTTAGATATTATAATATTTATATAGAGGGTAAAGGAGCCGATCACTGTGGGAAAATTTTCAAATATTAAAAATATAATTAAAGATAATAAAGTAAAAAGTATATTTATTTCTGTTTTAATTTTAATAATTGTAATTGGAGCAAGTATGGCAATTTTCTTTTCAACTGGAGGAAGTACAAATGATAAACAAATAACATTTGCTAACCTTAAAATTACATATACTGATGGTCAAACTATAAATAATACTAATAATTTACCTATTAAAGAAGATGAAGTAGATAAATTGGCTTCTAAAACATCTTTTAATGTTAAAAATGAAGGAAATGTTCCTGCATATTTAGAAATTGCGTTAACAGATATTAAAATAGATGATGCATTAAAAAATGAATATTTTAGATGGACTTTATATGAAGAAGATATAAAAATTGCAACTGGAAATTTTAAAGATGTAAAAGATAAACTAGTACTTATGGACGATTTAGAACTTCCTGTAAATAATAATAAAAACTATTATATAGCAATTTGGATTTTAGATAATGAAGGAAATCAAAATGCTATGTTAGGTAAATCTTTAAAAGCTAAAATAACTGTAACTGGAATAGATAAAACTAATAGTTTTGCATTTAATGCTACTAACGGCCAAATATTATTAGATAATACTGTAGCTAGAGAGATAAGAAATTTAAAAATCTATGGAAATAGTGTTCAAAATGGAACACCTACTCCAATTAATCCAGTAGAAATACAAAGTGTAGGAGACCTAACAAAAAATTTATTTGACTATACTAAAGTAACAGGAGCCAATATTGAAACAATAGAAAACGGTTTAAAATTAAC
>CALVZF010000033.1 GCA_944372455.1 uncultured Bacilli bacterium | reverse complement strand
TACACAAACTATTAATGTAAGACCAGTAATTAACTTAAAATCAAACGTAACTATTACAGGAGGGACTGGTACTAAAGCTGATCCTTACGTTATCGGATAAATATAAAAGTTTAAAAACTAATAAGACTAAAATAGTTTTGTTAGTTTTTTTAAAGCATTAATTATCTTTATTTTATTATTAAGATTTGATATAATGTTATGGAAAAAGGAGGAACCCCTATGAAAAAACCAACAATTGCCTTAGTAGGAAGACCAAACGTAGGTAAATCTACTTTATTTAATAAAATTGCTGGAAAAAAAATATCTATTATAGAAGATATTCCAGGAATTACTAGAGATAGAATATATGCTGATGCTGAATACAAAAATTATAAATTTAATTTAATTGATACAGGGGGAATAGATATCGCTAAGGAAAGATTTAATAACGAGATTAAATCGCAAGCGGAAATCGCTATAAATGAAGCAGATGTAGTTATTTTTATAGTAGATGGAAAAGAAGGACTTACAGCTAATGACTTAGTAGTTAGAGATATCTTAAGAAAAAGTAATAAAAAAGTTATTGTAGCTATAAATAAAATAGATAATGAAAAACGAGAAGACAGTATTTATGATTTTTACGAATTAGGATTTGATGATTACGTATTAATAAGTGCTGAACATAGTAAAGGAATAGGGGATTTACTTGACATTGCAGTAGAAAACTTTAACATTGTTGAAGATGAATATGAAGATAAATTAAAGTTTTGTATAATAGGAAGACCAAATGTAGGTAAATCAAGTTTAGTTAATGCGCTTTTAAATGAAGATAGAGTAATAGTTTCCGATAAAGCTGGTACTACAAGAGATGCAGTTGATACTTTTTTTACTTATGAAAAACAAGAATATGTTTTAATAGATACTGCAGGTATGAGAAAAAAAGGTAAAATATATGAAACCACTGAAAAATATAGTCTTTTAAGAAGTATGAAAGCGATTGATAGAAGTGATGTATGTATTTTAGTATTAAATGCAGAAGAAGGAATTATTGAACACGATAAACATATTGCAGGATATGCAATAGAAAAAGGAAAAGCAATTGTTATAGTAGTAAATAAATGGGATACTGTAGAAGATAAAAATGATATTAAATCTTTTAAACAATTGGTTAGAAATAGCTTTCAATTTATGCCATATGCAAATATAGTATTTTTATCCGCACTTACAAAAAAAAGAATTCATACATTAATGCCAGAAGTATTAAAAGCTTATGAAAACACTACTAAACAAATTAAAACTAATCTTTTAAATAATGTAATAATGGATGCTGTTAGCCTAAATCCGCCTCCATCATATAAAGGAAAAAGATTGAAAATTTATTTTGTCAGTCAAACAGATAATAAGCCTCCTAAATTTACTTTTAATGTTAATAATAAAGGATTAGTACATTTTTCCTATGAAAGATATTTAGAAAATAAAATAAGAGAAAACTTTGATTTAATAGGAACTCCAATAATTTTAAAATTTAAGAACAAGGGTGAAAATTAATGAATATAAGTATACTTGGAACAGGAAGTTTTGCTTCTGCACTCGCACAATTACTTACAGATAATGGAAATAAAGTTTTAATGTGGACTTTAGTAGAAAAAGAAGTACTAGAAATAAATACTAAGAAAACCAATAAATATTATTATGATGATTTAGTATTTTCTTCAAATGTTAAAGCAACTACTAATTTAGAAGAAATAATAAATTTCTCAGATTATTTAATCATTGCGCTTCCTTCAAAATTTATTAAAGACACTTTAAAAAAGATAGATAAATTATTAAAAAATACTAACAAAAAAATCAATTTTATAAATGTTTCAAAAGGAATGGACTATAAAAATTTAGTTACTATTTCTGAAATGATTAATCAAAACATAAATAAAAAGAATTTAGGTAAGGTATGTACAATGACAGGGCCTACTTTTGCTAAAGAAATAATAGAAAGAAAAATAACTAAATTTATTCTTGCAAGTAAAAAAGATACTGGCTTAGATACAATTCAAAAACTATTTGAAAATGAATACATAATAATTGAACGTTCTAAAGATATAAAAGGAATAGAACTTTTATCGTCAATTAAAAATATAGTCGCACTAGCTGCCGGTATTTCAAATGGACTTGGATATAACGAAAATACACATGCCATTATAATTACTAAAGGTATAGAAGAAATGACTAAAATTGCACCATTCTACGATATTAAAGCAGAAACAATCCTTTCAGTTGCTGGGATAGGGGATTTAGTTTTAACCGCTTCTTCTAAAACTAGTAGAAACTATTTAACAGGTTTTAAAATAGGAAGTGGAGAAAAAATAGATAAAGCAATAAAAACTACTAAAACAGTAGTTGAAGGAGTAGAGTGTGCGAAAGTAATGTACAAATTTTCTAAAGAACATAAAATTGATTTACCGATCACAAAAGCTATGTATAACATTTTTTATAAAGAAAAGAATCCAAAAGAAGAATTAAAAAATATATTAAAATAACTATTAACAAAAATTACCCCCTAACATATAGTAATATAGGAGGTAATTTATTTGAAGTTTAGTGATGATTTTTTTAATAAAGTGGAAAAGAAAACAAATGTAAATAAAGATACAATATTAGGACTTGCAAAAAAAGTTCAAAATTCAAATATGAAGGATGAAAAAACTTTAAGAGATCTAGTAAAAGAAATAAGTGGAATTGCTGGTAAACCAGTATCTAAAGAAAAGGAAGATAAAATAGTTGGAGCAATTTTAAATGATAATGTTCCAAAAGATATAGATAAATATGTATAATTTTTATTTGACGTCAAATTAATAAATTGAAAATAAGTTTTAGGATAAATACTTCCATTCATTTCATTAATTATGTTATATTGAAAAAGTGCCAAAAATTTCCAATAGGAATTTTTGACACTTATATTTGATAAAATGACATAGAAAAGAGGCACATAATTAATGATTTATCTATCAAATATTTCTTTATTATTATTGGAAGTAGTACAAAAAATTACAAATCCTAATACTTTAACATCAATAATATTATTAATTTTATTTATAATTATAATTTTAATAACAAGTCTATTATTCATAACTAGAGAATAATAGGCTTATTTTAATAAAAAAATTACCTCAATAGAAGTAATTTTTAATTTTATAAAACAATAGCTATCATATTATTTGAACCTTTGTTTATAATTTTCATTAAAGTATTTTGTAATTTATAGCGAATATTATCAGGCATCATAGAAAGTTTAGCTTGAATTCCTTCTTGTACTATTACATCTAAACTTCTACCAAAAATTTCACTTTTCCAAATATTATCAGGATCACTTTCCATATCTTTAGTAAGATAATTAATCAATTCTTTACTTTGAACTTCACTACCGATAATTGGTTCAAATGTAGATTCTACATCTACTCTAATCATATGTATAGAAGGCGCTACCGCTTTAAGTTTAACCCCAAATCTACTACCTTGTTTAATAATTTCTGGAGTATCTAATTTCATATCTTTAAGTGATGGAGTAGCTATTCCATATCCACTTTGTTTAACTTGTTTTAAAGCTCCCTTAATTTGATCATATTCAAATTTTGCTTCATTGTAATCTTGGAAAAGTTTTAGTAATTCAGCTCTACTATTTACATTAATTCCAATACTATCTTTTAATACAGTATCAAAAAGTTCATTAGGAGCATGTAAGTTAATAGTTATTTCTCCAGTAGAAGTATTAACATCAGCTAAATAGGCTTTAGAAATATACTCAGAATTACTAAAATGATTAGCAATATTATCTACATCTCTTAATTTATCAATTTCTACAACACTTTCCTTAATTTTATCCATATAGTATTTTTTTAACCAATTATCAGGATTTAAAATAGAAATCCATTCAGGAATATTAACGCTTACTTCTAATACTGGAAATTCATAAAGTGCTTCTCTTAAAATTTCAGTTAAATCTTTTTCACTCATAGTATCCACATTCATACTGATAACTGGTACATTGTAATCAGTTCTAATTTTATCTGCAATTTTTTCTGTTTCTGGCATCATTGGATGAATTGAATTTAAAACTACTATAAATGGTTTATTTAACTCTTTTAACTCTTCCATAACTTCTTTTTCAGCTTCTAAATAGTCACTTCTAGATAGTTCGCCAAATGAACCATCGGTTGTAACAACAATTCCAATTGATGAATGATCTTTAATTACTTTTTCTGTTCCAATTTCAGCCGCCTCTACAAAAGGTATTTCTTCATCATACCAAGGGGTTTTTACCATTCTAGGACCATTTTCATCTTCATACCCCTTAGCATTCTTAACTACGTATCCTACACAATCAATAAGTCTTACATTAACCGAAAAATCATCCACATTAATACTTACTGAATTAGAAGGAACGAATTTAGGTTCAGTAGTCATTATTTGTTTACCAGCTCCACTTTGAGGTAGTTCATCTATAACTCTTTTTTTCTCAAATTCATCATCAATATTAGGAATGACTAAATTTTCCATAAATTTTTTAATAAATGTAGATTTACCAGTTCTAACCGCACCCACTATTCCTAAATAAATATCTCCATTCGTTCTTTCTGCAATACTTTTAATAATATCATTCTTATTCATATTATCCCTGCTTTCTTCTTTTCATTTTAAATTTATGTATTTCATTAAAATATATGAAACTTTTAATTATATTTTTGACAGATAAAATGATTTCTGTTATAATACAGGGCAATATTGGAGGGGTAATAATGAAAGAATATTCACTTGTAGTAACTTTTAAGAATAAAAATACAGTAATTTTTAATAATACTATTGAAGAAATTGATAATTTAATTTTTAAAATTGATGCTTATAATGCTGCTGACTTATTTGAAGTATTTAACTCTTTTACTGATTTAAAAGAAGGAGAATATAACTTTAAAATTGTTAATAAAGAAGGGAAAGAAAAACATTTGATCTATAAAAGTCAAATTAACAAAGTTAGATCATTAGATAATTCAATTATTAAAAATAAATTATTTGAAAAAATGTTAATAGATAGTAATTTTAGAACTAAATTTTTTAAAGAATTTGTATTTCCTTTAAAAAATATAAATAATAATTTAGGAATTAAAACAAGAAATTTAATATATAAAGATATAGAATACTTTAATGCTTTAGAAGAAGGAATATATCATAAAATTACAAGATTAGAAAAAGATTTTAGAGAAACCTTTTATGCGTTTTATAATTCTTTAATTTTTACTTCTAAAAATGATAGAATAGTAGAAAACTATTCTAAAAAAAGAATGTTATTAAACTTTTATTGTTATAGTGAAAAAGGTTTTCCAAGTACTACTTATAATTATGAAAATTTGGCTGAAGACATTTTTGAGGCAGACGAATTTGATGAACAAATGATTTATGATAATAATCCAGATATTTCATGTATTAGAAATTTTGGTGAAGAAGAAAAAAACTATTATGAAACTTTAAAAAATCAAGAAAAAAGTAAAATTAAAGTAAAAAAGAAAGAACAAAATAAAATTTTACCGTATTATCAACAATCTTTGCTTGATGATGAATAAATATTTGTGTTATAATTACTATGTTAAAAAGCAATGACAAAGAAGTAGTAATAAAATTAGTTATTTATAGAAAGCTAGTGGTTAGTGGAAACTAGTAATAACATTTTATGAATTCACCTTTTAGCTGTAATTACCGGATAGCTCACGTTAAGAGTATTAAGTGCATAGTTTTTACTATGAATTAAGGTGGTACCACGAAAATATTCGTCCTTATTTGGATGAATATTTTTTTATTAAAGGAAGTGAACAATTTGAGAAAAGCAGTTTTAGTTATTCACGGATTTTGTGGTGGTTTATGGGAAAATGAATATTTGGTAAACTATTTACAACAATATAAAAAATTAGATGTATATGCTTATACTTTACCTGGTCATCAAAAAGATTTTTTAACTAATATTAATTATCAAGAATGGATAGAAAGTACAGAATTTCATTTAATGGAACTAACTAAAAGATATAAAAAAATAATCTTAATAGGACATTCTATGGGCGGAGTAATAGCTTCTTTTTTAGCTACTAAGTATAAAATACATAAGTTGATTTTATTAGCTCCAGCTTTTGAATATTTAAATTTTCAAATGAATAAAGAAGATTTAAAGAATTTAAAAATACTTGCTAAGGAAAAAAATAATTATGTAATTTATAAAGATTTTGCAACTAAATTAATTAGATATTCACCCTTAGTATTAAATGAATTTAGAAAACTAGTTAAAACATATAAACCGTGTATTTCAAATGTAAATTGTGAAACCTTAATTATTCATGGAGATATTGATGAACTAGTAAAAATAGAAGCTTCAACCTACGCTTATAATAATATAAATTCAAATAAAAAGTATTTAAAAATTATAAAAAATGTGAGACACCGAATGTTTTATAGTGATAAAAAAGATATTATTTGTGATTTAATATATAAATTTATTAAAGGAGGAAGAAAATGGAAACAAATAATGAACCAAAAATTTTAATGGAAGAAATAGAAAGTAAATTAAATAGTATAAATTCTTTAGAAGAATTAAATAATATTAGAAGTGAATATTTAGGTAAAAAAGGGAAAATAACTTTGCTTTCTTCAAAGATGAAAGATATGAATATTGAAGAAAAAAAAGAATTTGGTAAAAATATAAATAAGCTTAAAAATGTTTTAGAAAATAATTTAGAAAAGCTTAGAATTGTTTTAGAAGAAAAAGAAATTTTACAAAAACAAGAAGAAGAAAGAATTGATGTAACTTTACCAAGTACTAAGATTCAAAGAGGAAGCAGTCATCCTATAAACCAAATTATAGAAGAAATAGAAAATTTATTTATTTCTATGGGATATGATGTAGAAGAAGGACCTGAAGTAGAAAGTGATTTATATAATTTTGAAATGTTAAATTTACCTAAAGGTCATCCAGCAAGAGATATGCAAGATACTTTCTATATAAATGAAGAAACAGTTTTAAGAAGTCAAACTTCTCCAGTTCAAGTAAGAACAATGCTTAAAAATAAAGAAAAAACTCCTATTAGAATAATTTGTCCTGGAAAAGTATATAGAAGAGATGATGATGACGCTACTCACTCACATGAATTTCATCAAATTGAAGGATTAGTAGTAGATGAAAATATTTCTATGTCTCATTTAAAAGGAACACTTGAGGTAATGGCTAAATCACTATTTGGAGATAATAAGGAAATAAGATTTAGACCTTCATATTTTCCATTTACAGAACCTAGTTTTGAAGTGGATTTAACTTGTTTTAAATGTAATGGGGTAGGTTGCAATATGTGTAAGGGAACCGGGTTTATAGAAGTTTTAGGAGCAGGTATGGTACATCCTAATGTATTAAGAGGGTGCGGATATGATCCTAAAAAATATACTGGTTTTGCTTTTGGAGTAGGAGTAGAAAGAATTGCGATGTTAAAATATGAAGTTTCAGATATAAGAGATTTCTATACTAATGATGTTAGATTTTTAGAACAATTTAACGTTACAAAAAAAGGAGGTGTGACTGATGAAAGTAAGTAAAAATTGGTTAAATGAATATGTCAAAGTTGATGATATTAGTGATAGTGAAATAGAAGTAAAGATGCCACTTGCAGGAAATGAAATAGAAACTATTAAAAAAATAAGTGAAGCTACTAATTTAGTAGTTGGAAAAGTATTAACTAAAGAAAAGCATCCAGATAGTGATAAATTAAATGTTTGTACAGTAGATATTGGTTCAAAAATTGAAAAAATAGTTTGTGGGGCTTCTAATGTTAGAGAAGGTATAAAAGTAATAGTTGCTAAAATAGGTGCTACTTTACCAGGTGGTATAAAAATTGAAAAAGCAAATCTTAGAGGAGTAGAATCTAATGGGATGATCTGTTCTTTAGAAGAACTTGGGATTGAATCTAAGTATGTTCCTGAAAGAAGTAAAGGTGGTATCCATATTTTAGATGATGAAGCTATAATAGGTGAAGATGCAATTAAATATTTAGGATACGATGATACAGTAATAGATTTTGAAATAACTTCAAATCGTAGCGATCTATTAAGTATGTTAGGTATGGCTTATGAATTTGGAGCAGTATATGATAGAAAAGTTACTTTACCAAATACTAATTATCAAGAAATAGAAGAAAAAGTTAAAGATAATATAGAGCTTAGTGTTCAAACTGTAAATTGTCCTTTATATACTGTAAAAATTGCAAAGGATTTTGAAATTAAAGAAAGTCCTAACTTTATTAAAGAAAGATTAATGGCTGCAGGTATTAGACCTATTAATAATATAGTAGATATTTCAAATTATGTAATGATTGAATATGGTCAACCTTTACATTTCTTTGATAGTGATAAATTAGGTAAGAAAATAACTGTTAGAATGGCTAAAGATAAAGAAGAAATGACTACTTTAGATGGAGTTAAAAGAGTTTTAGATGAAACTGATATAGTTATTACTAATGATAAAGAAATAGTAGCTTTAGCAGGAGTAATGGGAGGGTTAAATACAGAAGTTACTAATTCTACCACTTCTATTACAATAGAAAGTGCAGTTTTCAATCCATATAACATTAGGTATACTTCTAAAGCAGTTTTAAGAAGTGAGGCAAGTTCTCGTTATGAAAAAGGTATTGATACTAATAGAACTCTTGAAGCTTTAAATAGAGCTTGTCATTTATTAGAAAAATATGCTGGAGCTAAAATATTAAATGGTTATGTAATACATGATGAAATAAATAAAGCTACTAAAGTAATTAATATTACTAGAAATAAAATTAATAACATTTTAGGAATGGATTTAGATAGTATTACAATAATTAATATATTTAATAGATTGGGATTTCAAGTAAAAGAAGAAAATGATAATTACGAAGTTATTATACCAAGTAGAAGACTAGATATTTCAATTGAAGAAGATTTAATTGAAGAAATAGGTAGAATACATGGCTATGAAAACATGAAAGGAACCCTTCCTTATTCCGTAACTAAAAAAGGTGGAAGAAGTAAAAAACAAGAATTTATAAGAGAAATTAAAAATAAATTAAATGGGTTAGGGCTTAAAGAAGTTATTACATACACGTTAACTAGTGAAGAAGATATACGTAAATTTACTAATGATGAATTTAGTTATATTGAAGTAAATTCTCCAATGAGTGAAGATAAAAAAATTACTAGGTATTCTTTAATTCCTTCAATTTTAGAAACAGTAGATTATAATTTAAAAAGAAATGAAAAGAATTGTTTATTTTATGAAGTATCTAATGTTTATTATAAGTTAAATAAAGAAACAAAAGAAGAAGTAAAACTTACTTGTGCTATTACTGGTGAATATTTATCTAACAATGTTAAAAATGAAAAAATAAATATTGATTTTTACTTTGCTAAAAATATTTTAGAAAATATTTTAACGTATTTAAAATTAAAAGATAGATATGAATTAAAAACTGATAATTTACCTAAAGAATTCCATCAAGGAAGAAGTGCTGGTATATATATTGATAGAGATTTAATTGGATATATTGGAGAAGTTAGTCCTAATATTTCAAAAACAAGAATTTATGTAATTGAAATTTCTCTTAATAAACTTATGAGTAAAAAAATTAGACCTTTAAAAATTAAACCTATTTCTAAATTTCCAGGAATTTCAAAAGATGTGGCTTTTACAGTAGATAAATCTATTAAAGCAAGCGAGATTGAAACTGAAATTAAACATACTATAGGAAGATTATTAATTGATATTTCTGTCTTTGATGTATATGAAGGAGAAAATTTAGGGGATGATAAAAAATCACTAGCATTTTCACTAAAGTTTCAAGATAATAATAGAACACTTACTGACGAAGAAGTCATGACTTTATTTCATAAAGCAATAGAAAAAATAGAAAATAAATTTAATGCAAGTTTAAGAGATAAGTAACTTTTAGTTGCTTTTTTCTTTGCTTTAGATTATACTTATTTATATAATAGGTGGTGGGATAATGGCATTTAATTTATTTAAGCGAAAAGAAAAAGAAATTATTGAAGACAATAATGCTGGTAATTCAAAAGATATAGTATCAGATTTCGGAAATTTTGTTAATAATCAAATGAGTCCTAACATGAATGAAAAAAATACTATTTCTTCATTTGATAATAATTATAACGAAAGTATAACTAGTGAATTTGAAAATAATTTAAAACCTAATAAGGTAGTTAATATAAGCAATAATTTTGAAAGTTCTTATGGCGAAAATATTGATAATGATAATAACAATATATTTCCAACGCCTAATACTCTAAATAACTTTCAAAATAATGAAGAAAGAGTAGTAAGAAATTTTAATCCTTATTTAAATGAAGTAGAAAGTGATACTTCTATTAATATTCCAAAAGAACAACCAAAATTGGAAGAACAGCCTAATATGGAAGTTTTACCAAAAGATTATAATCCTATTATGAATGATTTAGAACAAATTCCTAATTCTATTAAAAACAGTCAAGATATAAATATTGCGATGTCTAATATAATGAAAAAAGAAAAAGAAGAATCATTAAATGATTCTTCTCCTAATAATAATGATAATCAGACTCAAACTAATATAAATTTAAACGACGTAGATCCTGGATATAAAAGATGTCCTAAATGTGGTCAAAAAATTAGAGAAGATTATAAACAATGTTTTGTATGTGGAACTATGTTTAACTAAAAAATATTAAAGATTTACTTTTAAAATCTTTAATATTTTTTCCAGATTGTAGACAAACCCCTAGATTTTTTCTAAGGGTTTTCTTATGCAAAAATTTTTAGAGTGAAAATGTTAATAAT
>CALVZF010000032.1 GCA_944372455.1 uncultured Bacilli bacterium | reverse complement strand
AGCTTATATGTCTTTTTATTTTGAAAAAAGTGCATATAATGTTTTTTTACATTACACACACTAAAAATTATACAACCTAATTAAATTATTCTATCTTTTTTTCAATTATTTTTTTGTTCTCTATTAATCTTTGATTTTTAGGATCTAATTCAATCGCAATATCAATATTTCTTAAACTTTCTTCAGGTTTATTTAAGTAAAAAGCAGAAATTGATAATAGATCATATATTGTACTATTCCAACAAAAGTTTTCGTTAATATAACTTTTTCCTCTTTCCTTTATTTCTAATGCTTTATTTAATAGATTATAGACTTTTTCCCAATTATTAAATCTATATTCTAAGAAAGCTAATTCCACATAAGCTTCTCTTAAATAAGGAGCTTCATTGATTGCTTTTTCGTACCACATTTTTGCTTCATCATATCTTTTTAGTTCTATATATGAACGTGCAATAAACCTCATTGAAGCACTTCTTTCATCTTTCCAAGTGGATGTTTTTAAATTTAGATGTTTAATTAAAGTATCAATACATTTATTCCATTCTTTGTAATACATATATTCTCTTCCTAAATAATGCATATTTCTATCATCCTCTGGATCTTCTTTTACTGATAATTCTAACAGTTTTAAATATTGAGTTCTTGGTTTATTTTTATCAGGATAGTGATTTAAAGTAATTAGATCACTAGTTTTAAAATTTTCTTGTTCACCATTAAATTTTAATACTTCATGAACCGGATGAGTCCATTTATATCCTTTCTTTTGATGAATTTTATCAATATAGAAATTTGTTGCAGGCATTCCATATTCGTCAAAACTCCAATTGTAATTATATCTTACTCTAGTGGTTTTAGAGTCCCAAATTTGTTCTAAGTTTTTTCTCCATCCTTTTTCAAATCTTTCATCTAAATCAGTACAAACACATATATTAGTATCATCTGGCACCATTTTTAAAGATTCGTTTCGGGCAACATCAAATCTCCAAGGATCAATTATTTCAGTTTTAACTATTACTCCACGTTTTTCTAATTCTTTTACTGTATTATCGGTAGATCCAGTATCTAAAACATATATTTGGTCTGCTTCACTCATAGAATTTACCCATTCATTAACGAACTTTTCTTCATTTTTACAAATTGCATAAACACAAATTTTCATATGCTCCTCCTTAGTATTAAATTATGCATTATATAAACTTTGTTATATTGAATCTGCCAATACATATTTATTTTTTGAAAATATAATATATTGAGAAACGGAGGTGATTTACTTGGAAAAAAAAGGAATTGACGTTTCAGAATTTCAAGGGATTATAAATTGGGAGGAAGTTAAAGATAATATAGACTTTGCAATTATTCGTTGTGGATATGGAAGTGATATTGCTAGCCAAGATGATAAGCAATTTGTAAGAAATGCAAATGAATGTACTAGATTAGGGATTCCTTTTGGAGTATATTTGTATAGTTATGCTAAAAATAAAGATAGTGCTACTAGTGAAGCTAACCATGTTTTAAGACTAATTAAAAATTATAAAATGGAATATCCTATATTTTACGATGTAGAGGATAGAAGTCAAAATCATCTAAGTAATGACGAACTAACTGAAATTTGTGAAACTTTTTGTAATATTCTTGAAAACAACAAATATTTTGTAGGTATATATGCAAATCTTTATTGGTTTAATACTAAACTAAGTTCAAATAAATTAGATGCTTATGATAAATGGTTAGCAGAGTGGACTAGTACCCCAACTTATAATAAACCATTTGGTATGTGGCAACATTCAAGTAGTGGTTCAATAAAGGGTATCAATACACATGTGGATTTAGATATTGCTTATAAAGATTATCCTTCAATTATTAAAGATAACAATTTAAATAATATTAATAAAGATAATTCTACTGAAGAGATCAAGTATACTGTTGTAAAAGGTGACAGTTTATGGAAAATAGGAAAAATGTATAATGTTAGATGGCAAGATATTGCAGAAGTAAATAATATAAAATTTCCTTATATTATACATCCAGGTCAAATATTAATAATTCCAGGAGCTATGAGTGTTGATAATTTTAAAGTAGGAGATAAAGTGATTTATAGAACAAACACTCATAATATATATACAAGTACTGATAGTAATACTCCTATAAAAGCTAAGTATAATGGAGGAACTATTACTGCAATTTTTAAAGGTACTAGAAATGAATTACAATTAAATACAAATAGAGGTTATGTAAGGGCATCAGATGTAAAAAAGGTCTAAATGTAAAATTTCATTTAAACCTTTTTATTTTTAGGCATAGAAAATTGTTTAACATCAATATTTTCTATACTTAATAATTTAACTTTTTTGTCAATTCCACCTGCATATCCAGTTAAATTTCCGGATTTTCCAATTACTCTATGACAGGGAATAATAATAGAAATTGGATTATGTCCTACCGCATTACCAACTGCTTGCGAAGACATAGTTTTTTTATGCATTTGTAGTGCAATTTTTTTAGCAATCTCTCCATAGGTTATAGTTTCACCATAAGGTATTTGTTTTAAAATATTCCAAACTCTTTTTCTAAATTCACTTCCTATTGGCGCTAATGATAAAGTTGATATACTAGGCTTTTCTCCTTTAAAATAGCTATCTAACCAACTTTTAGTTTTTTTTAATATTTCTATATTATCATTTTCAATAACATTTTCTTTTAAATTAGATAAAAAATACTTTTGACCTTCTATCCATAAACCAATTAGACTAGTTTCGTTACTAACAATTAAAAGCTTTCCAATTGGAGATTTATATTCTGTTTTGTATAACATGATACTTCCTTTCTTTAAAATGTATAATTTAAAATTGTTAACAAAAAAATAATATTTTTAAGTTCTTGACCAAGGGTAAGGTCTAAGTGATATACTTATATTGTATTGACAGAATATATTTTTGTCAAGAAAAAAATATGTTAGAAAGGAATGTTAATTTTATGGAAAAGCAGACAGCCGGTAGAACTCAATTAGGAGAATTTGCCCCTAATTTTGCTCATTACAATGATGATATTTTATTTGGAGAAAATTGGAATGATAAATCTATTGATTTAAAAACAAGATGTATTATTACAGTTGTTGCTTTAATGTCTTCAGGGATAACTGATAATTCATTAAAGTATCATTTAGAAAATGCTAAGAAAAATGGTGTTACAAGAGAGGAAATGGCTGGCATCATAACTCATACTGCGTTTTATGTTGGATGGCCTAAAGGATGGGCAGTATTTAATTTGGCTAAAGAAATTTATAAAGATTAATAAGAAAAAATAGAAATAATAAATGTGTCATAGAATCATTTCATTAGAATGATGGATTACTCATTTTTTAAACTAGTATGATATCTGGTAAAACTATAATTTCTTTTACAATCAATGCTTTCTCAAAGGTAATAATAGTAAAAATACGAGATAAAGTTTGATTTTATCTAATGAGATAATTTATTATCTCGTTTTTTAGTGTAAAAAATGATATAATATGCTAAATAACATGAAATATAGTGAAATAAATTTTATTTGAAGGAGTTAAAAGATGAAATTAAGTGACTTGTCCTTAAAAGAATTATGGAATTTATTCCCAATAACATTTGTAGAATATAATATGGATTTTGAAAAATATTATAATGAAGAAAAAAATGTTTTAGAATCCTTATTAAAAAATTATATAAAAAGAATCAATCATATTGGTAGTACAGCAATCAAAAATATTAAAACAAAGCCTATTGTTGATATATTAATAGAAATAACCGATTTAAATGATTATCACATAATAAAAGATATTCTTTTAATAAATAATTATATACTTATGAGTGAAGATTTAAAAAATTTTAAAATTTCATTTAATAAAGGGTACACTATTTATGGATATGATAATAAAGTTTTTCATATTCATATAAAAAAATATGGGGATTGTGATGAATTATATTTTAGAGATTATCTTAAAGAAAATTTTATTAAGGCAAAAGAATATGAAAAATTAAAGTTAAAATTATATAAAAAATATAATCCAAATAGAGATTTATATACTGATGGAAAAAAGAAATTTGTTGATGAAATAGTAAAATTAGCGAAAGAAAAATATAAAAATAGATATTAGAAATTTAAAATTTAGGAGTATGATCATTATGAAAATAATCACTTTACTTGTTTTAGGTATATTATTTATTGTGATAGGATTAGTAAATATAACTGGAAACATTTCAACAATTCATTCATATCACAGAAGAAGGGTAAGACAAGAAGATACTAAGAAATATGGGGAAATTATAGGTTCTGGGATGATTATAATAGGTATATTATTAATTTTAAATGGAACATTGCAAATAATTTTAAAACAGGAAAACTTAGATTATATAACAGCTATAGGATTAATTGTTGGTTTATTATTTTTTATATATGCCCAAATTAAATATAATAAAGGAATATTTTAAAATGTTTAAAAAAGAAGACTATAATTATAACCCCAATGAACAAGAATTAAATGATTATATAAATAATAATCTATGGGATGATTTTTGTAAATTTATGAAATGTAACTATAATGTAGTTCCAAAATTTGAATTTAGCAAATGTAGTTTAGAATATGGTTGGAATGTAAAATTTAAAAAGGGAAGTAGATCTTTATGTACTGTATATCCTAGAGAAAATTATTTTACTGTATTAATTGTTATAGGAGTTAAAGAAAAAAACAAGGTTGAAGAAGTGTTATATTCTTTTAGTCCTTATATAAGAAAGATATATAAGGAAACAAAAGAAAGTAATAATCAAAAGTGGTTAATGATAGATTTAGAAGATATAAATGATAGTTATGAAAATGTAAAAAAATTAATTGAAATTAGGAATAGTAAATAAAATGTGTTAATAAAAAGTGCATAAGTGTAAAGTATAATTGATAGAAAAAAGTTTATTGTAGTAGTATATTTAACGTTGAGGTGATTAAATGAAATTAGGTCATAATTTATTTCAAGCCCGAAAAAGAGCTGGATTATCCCAAGAAGAAGTTGCAGAAACTTTAGGGATAAGTAGACAAACAATTTCAAAATGGGAAACAAATGAAACTGTACCGGATATTTATCAATCTAAAAAATTATCAAAACTATATAAGTTATCATTAGATGAATTAATAGAATTTGACGTTAATTTAAAAGAGATAGAAGATGTAATAAAAAATACGAATGATAAAAACATTGATAAAATAAATTGGACAAAAACTTGGAGTAAAAAATATGAAGTCCTTGCAAACTATCAAAAAGAAGTTGATATTAAAAAATATTCTGACAAGATTAGAAGACTGTTAGAAGATTTAAAGTCAGAATATAAATATAATGAATTGGATGCTATGTTAGTATTAAAAGATATTTTATATCATGAATGGAAAGATAAAAAATAATTTTAATAATTTGTAAAAATATTTTAAAAGTTATACAATTTATATCATTAATATTGTTTTTAATAAAGTTCATAAATTGATTTCAAAAATTCACAAATTCTCAACACTTATTTATCTAATATAATTAATTTATTAAATCTATTCTTATACCTAATACACCGTATTGCTCTTGTTTGTCTTTAGTATAAAATTGTTCTAGCACTTTAATTAATTCTTCTTTCGTCATTGATTTATCAGCCAAAATAGAAATATCAAAATCTTTAAACATATCTTCAAAAGAGTTATATTTTAACAGACCTATAACTTTTGCTTTAAAAAACTCTGATAATTCAGGCTCTTTTAAAAACTTAATTGTATCTCCTAATTTTATATTTTGTCTTTTTTTATCATATAATCTTATTTCAATCCTTTTTGTACCATTTAATATAAAATTGTAATATTTAGGTTTCAATTTCATTTCATGAGTCATTTTATTTTCTCCTTCTTTCTACTATTTATAAAATAAAAGCCTGATAATCATTTCTTATTTATAATTTCAATTAACTTTTAGTGCTAAAGCTTGACAAATGATTAGTTGATATTGTAATACCAATGTATCTACTTGGTATTTTTTCTTTTAATTTTATTTCATATAACTTCTTATTTTTTAATTCACTTTTTATATAATTTTTAGTTACATATCCTATACCTAATCCTATTTTTGCCAATTCTACTACTAAAGTTGTAGTATTAATGGATATTTATTTAATTCTTTAATACCCAAAGATGATATGAATGCTTATAATTGGTAATCGTAATCTTTTTTTGTTTGATAATAATCAAAATCAATTTTACTTTCCATTTTATTAATAGCAATTTCAATTATAGTTTTTATCATCATCACCTTTATACAATGAAAAAAGCCCATAATATCAAATAATATGAACTTGTTTATAAATTTAAAACTCGCTTTACTATTTCTAGTGTGCGCGTTTAAATCTCAATGGAGCGATAACGATACACGTATGCGAAAAATTATACTCCCAAGATTGATTAAATCAACTAATAAATAAATTATAGCATATATTTAATGATAATCTACATTTTTTTAATAATTTCATATAAATTTATCAATTCATCATCACTCATATCAATTATTGGTTCATACATAAACGCATTAACGTGAATATTTTCTGATACCATAACTCTTACTTTTTCAGATATAGTTTTTTCTTCATCTGTAAGTAAATTGTTATTAGCACAATAATCAATCAATCCATATGTTTGATTACCTGTAAAACCATCTACTATATTCCAATCATTAATTTTAGCAAATAACTTTTTCTCAAATAGCAATCTTATAGCAATTGATAGGATTAATTTGTTATGTAATTCTATTTCAGTTGTGCCTTTTTTTATAAGATCCGCAACATTGAATAGTAAATCTATATACTTCGAACTAATCATATTTGAATTTGCATTAATATGATTTTTAAATATATCATTTATTTGTGAAACTGTAATAGACTCTGTATTTTTCCTATAATGCAAACAACTTGTAAGAAGTAAATAATCATTATCATCATTACCAATAATCATTTCGATTATATTTCTTACAAATGGAATAGAGGCTATAAAAAATTTAGAATCTTCAATTCTTTCTTTAAATGACGTAAATATATTTTTCTTAAAATAGAAATCAATTAATTTTATCTCATTATCTCTAAAAACTGATAATGTTTTTATATGTAATCTATTAGCACATGCTCTATAGAAATCAAAATTATGTGTCAGAATAATTAAATGAAATAATTCATTATCATTTAATTCTTTTAATAATTCTATTATTGCATACTTGTTTTTGTAATCAAAAGAATCTGCTATATCATCTAAAACAAATATTGTTTCTATATTTTTTTCTTTTCTATATTGAATTTCAAATATAAGATTGAGTATATTAAATGCTTTTCGTTCACCTTTACTTAAATTATCCTTTAATAAATTTTTATCTACATTATCACTTATATTATCTTTATCCTTAAACTTATAATTTAAGGAACAAGCACTATTTTTTAGTATAATATCACTTATATTTTTTACTTCTAATTCAAATGGCATATTTATAAATTTATTGTTAAACTCTTTTATAGCATTATTCCATTTTTTATAATTTTCTAAATCATTGGTTCTACTAATAATCTCCTTTATTGTTTTTTTATTGGTATTATAGTTATTTATATAATCTTCAATTGCAATTTTAATATCACTTGTACTCAAAATGTAATGCCAATATTCTTTTTTCAACACTTCTAAATCTTTAATCATAGGAATAATCCATTGATTTTTTGATAGTAAAATATTTAAATCTTGAGATTTTATTTTTCCTGTCAAAGCTTCATTTGCTCTTTTAATGTTTTCATCTTTGTTTAATTGTTCCTCTAAATTATCAATTAAGTCTTTAATACGTTTTTCATCATAATCATAGTATTTTTCATTATCTTTAATACTTTTAAATTTTAATAAATGTCCTAGTTTAAAATAATTATTTGAATCTAGATTTTTAATAATAGTTTTTAAATTATATAATTCAAAAACATCTTTTATAAAGATATCATTGTTTTCAATTATATCATTGCATACTTTAATATAATTATCTACACTTTCAACAACTTCTTTTTGTTCTAATATTTTTAAATTATCATCCGTAAATAGTTTATTATATTTAATATCCTTGAATTTTTCATTAGCATTATCTGGATTTAAAAAGTCGGCTGGCATGTCATTTAAATTAGAGGTTTTTAAATCAAATAGTACGATTTGTAGTTCGACACCTGAAAGCGATTTAATTTTTTTGTTTATATCTTTGTAACTTTTTTCTAGAGAAGAATATATTTGATCATATTCTTTTTTTAAAGATGGATTAACTAATAATGACGTCATTTTTTCATTTTCTATTTCGTAATCATTACCATCTATAATAACTAAACTATTAGTATCAAATTGACTATTATCTTCGATACTTATATTCCTAATAGATGTTCTATTGGGAAAATATACATCTAAACTATCAACACCATCTTTATATTCCTTTAATGTTTTTGAAAAACTTGTTTTCATTGTTCCATTTGGTGCATAGATTAAATAATCACTATTTAAATCAAAATTATATAAAAATTTATTTATACCATGACAGTATTTAAAATTTAGTTTTAGTTCTTTCATATTCATCACTCCTTTTATATTGAGAAAGTCCTTAACTACTGCCATTTTATATTTTTAATGGAGTAAAGTCAACGGTTTTTTAGCACCTTTTCGAATAGAGCGCTAATTATATTTTTACACTTAAATATTATATATAATATTTAAGTGTAAAAATATAAAATTTTAAAAAAATATGGTTACTTCTAAAACTAAAGCAAGTGTTTTTAGATTTTTGCATTTACTTTTAGAATTCACAAAATAAAAAAATGACCTGAATTTATTGTATAAAAGTAAAATAAATTATATAATTGTATTAAGAGAATTGAGGTGTTAAAATATGAAACCTTTTATTAAATGGGCTGGAGGTAAAGAAAAAGAATTATCTATAATATTAGATAATATTCCTAAAAACTATGACCGATATATTGAGCCATTTGTTGGAGGAGGAGCAGTATATTTTGCATTAAATAATCCCAATTCTATTATAAACGATAAATCTGATGAACTTATAAACTTATATAAATTTATTCAAAGTGGTAATGAAGAATTTTTAACAAAACTTGATGAATTATTTCATAACTGGACTTTATTAGAGAAAGTAATAGAAAATAATTCAAAAGAATTGTTAGATTTGTATAAAAATTATTGTAGTGAAGCCATTAGAGATAAAAATTTAAAAATAAAATATAATGATATAATCTGTGAGTTTGTAATTCACCATTCTGATGAATTTAATGGAGTTTTAACTAATAATTTTAATATTAAAATAGATAATTTTATACATGAAATACAAAAAAATTTACTATCAAAAATTAGTCGCATGTGTAAAATATCTAAATCACGAGGAAGTTTAACTGATAGTAACATTCTTAAAAATATGGAAGCATCATTGAAAAGTGCATTTTATATGCATTTTAGATATTTATATAATAACAAAAACGAATTAAATATTTCGCAGGAATTTGCTTCTGCAATGTTCTATTTCATAAGAGAATATTGTTATGCTTCAATGTTTAGATATAATAAACAAGGCAAATTCAATGTTCCTTATGGAGGTATTAGTTATAACAGAAAGGATTTTAATAAAAAAATTGATTATATAAAATCTGACTCTATTAGAAAATATATGAATAAAACAATGATTTCCAATATGGATTTTGAATCTTTTTGTGATAATATTTATTTAACTGAAAAAGATTTTATTTTTCTAGATCCACCTTATGATACTGAGTTCTCGACTTATGCTAAAAATGATTTTAGTAAAAATGATCAAGTTAGGTTGGCAAATTATCTAAAAACAACTAAAGCAAAATTTATGTTGGTAATTAAAAACACAGATTTTATTTATAATTTATATAATAAAAAAGGATTTTATATTAAATCTTTTGATAAAAAATATACGGTAAGTTTTCAAAATAGAAATAATAAAGATGTCGAACATCTTATAATAACAAATTATGATATGGGGGAATAATAATGGATATGAATAATGAAATTATAAGAAAACAAAAAATAGAAGCAATTAAATTAATTGTAGATTCTAGTATTAAAAATTTTGCTGAAGGTTTCGAGTTAAAGTATACCACAGAAGTAAATGATCCAAATGGAGTGATAAATTCTAAAAGGAATAATGTCTTTATTGCAGAATTAGGTAAAGAATTTATGTTTTATTCTGCCTTTGTACGTTCTTTCGATTCAAGTTTTGGTAAAGTATTAGAAAATATTGGAAATTCAATAGCAAAATTATCTTATGAAGTACGCGGAAGAATTGATTCTTATCTTTTGCCACAACAAAGTCAACATATTGATTATTTACTAGCAGAATATGATAGGCATGTTAAACCATCTGTAAATGATTATTCTTCTTTTTCATGGGTAAAACCTAGTAATGTTGAAAGTTATATGAAAAATCATGAAACTGATAATTATTTTTATAATCCTGAAAAGAAAGAACATTATATTATAGAATTAAAAGCCGGTGGAGATTTAGATAACAAAAAATCTAAAGCAGAAAAAACTGAATTATTACAAGAATATTTTTTACTTAAAAATAAAATCATAGGTACAGATGAAGAAATCAGCATATTCTTAGGAACTGCTTATAATAAATTTGGTGAAGGAAATGAATGGAAGCAAGAAAGGGTTCAACAATATTTCTCTGATGAAGAATTACTTATAGGTTACAACTATTGGAATTTTGTTTGTAATGATGATGAAGGATTTAATATAGTTTTTGAACAATATAAAATTAGCAGCCAATACATTAAAGATTCTTTAGAAAGAATTAAACAACTTTATTTTGCTGACACACCTGCAGGAAAATAGGTTAATATAATAAAAGACAATACTAGATTACAAAGGTTCTTTGTCAAATAGTGTTGGTGAAGAAAAAAATACAATGTAAAGGATGATGAAAATCATCCTTTTATAATGCCTTTAATTAGGAATATTCTGGCAATAAAATGATCATATTTTCTGTAAC
>CALVZF010000031.1 GCA_944372455.1 uncultured Bacilli bacterium | reverse complement strand
TATGATGAAACAAACAACGTATGGGTAAAAGCAGGAGGAGATTTAGGTTGGTATGATTATTCTAAACAAGAGTGGGCTAATGCAATTACAATTAGTGAAACAGTTAGTAATTGTTATGAATGGGATGGAGTATTAGGTGATGTAACTGGAGTAGGATACAACAAAGATACCAATCCTAATGTAGCTCCTGATGGAGATTTAAGCCATGAAGACTATCAAATGATTATAGACAATATATTAGGAGGTGGAACAGGAAGCTTAACCGTAGAAGAATTTAATAAACGTGCTGATGTTGATGGAAACGGTACAATAGATAGTGGTGACGCTGCAGACATATTATCTAGTTACCAGATGAATAACATTATATGTAACGATGAAACAAGAATGACAAAATACACAAAAGAAGAGATTCTATCTCAAGGACCAGGGACAAAAATTAATCCTTTAACTATTTATCAAACATATACTTGGATACCAAGATATAAATATAGAATAAATAATACAGGAAGTACAGCTTTACCAAGTATGATAGATGTAGAATTTGAAAGTGGAGTTACATCAACCGGTGTAAGTATAAATACAAGTGGAGTAGCTAAAACAGAGTATTATACTCATCCTTCCTTTAGAGATGGAAGTAGTGTATATAAGAGTACCCCTTATGATCAATCTGGTTGGGATAAAGAATTACCTGGTTTTTGGGTTAACAAATACGATAAATCAAAATATGAAACAAAAGTAGTTACTGGTAGAGTTATTATTTATGGTGCACTTGCTGATATCCAATATTTAAATAATACAGGAATAGAAAATGTAAATGTACACTTAATAAAAAATACAGAATGGGGAGCAATCGCATACCTTTCACAAAGTAAATATGGAAAGATGGGTAATAGTGATTTTACAGGAGCTAATAAAGAAATCTATATAAATTCAAATTCATATTTATATGCAGGAAGAAGTGGAGGAAGTCCAGATGCAGTAGCATTAATGACAGGAGGGTACACATATAATGGAATAAGCTGTAAAACGCATACTTGCAGCGGAAATAGAACAATACTAAATGGAACTGGAGCTTCAACAACAGGAAATGTTTATGGAATCTATGACATGAATGGAGGGGCAAGAGATCAAGTAATGGCAAACTATAATAATTCATTAGCTTCTTCAAATTTAACTTCTGATTTCTTTACAAATGAAGCAAATAAAAAATTATACGATAGTTATAATGCAGATAAAACTTACATATTGGGGGATGCAACATATGAAACAAAAGGATGGTACAACGATAGTGCAGTAGAGATGGATATAGATAATCCATTCTTAATAAGAGGTGGAATTTATAACGAAGGAAGAAGTGCTGGAATTTTTAGTTATCAGCCATCAATTGGTAGATTTCCTACTTCTACTCAAAATAGTTATAATGAAAACATTAATGAAACTGCTTTAAGAAGGGTTATTACTCCATAAACACTTAAATAGTTCAAATTTGAACTATTTTTTTGCATTAATATAAAACAAAAATAATGTCATAAAATTTTTAAGTATGATAAAATTATATTGGTGGTAATATGAAGTACTCATTTTTAAAAGATAACCTTGTTTTAATAGTACCTAATAATATTAAAAATGATATATTAGAAGAATTAAATAAAAGTAAAAATCTATTAGATATAAAATTAATGACACGAGAAGAACTTAAAAAAAAGTTCTACTTTGATTATGATAATCAAGCAATATATTACTTAGTTTCAAAATATAATATCAAACCTTCAATTGCTAAAATTTATATTGAAAATATGTATTATGTTAAAAACACAAACTATAATTCTTACAAACTAAATTATTTAGTAAAACTTAAACAAGAATTAGAAAATAACAAATTATTGATAAAAGATAACTATCTTAAAAATTATTTAAAAAATAAAAAAATTGTTGTATATGGTTACGATAATTTAAATAAATTTTATATAAATTTATTAAAACAATTAGAACTTATAACTACTGTAGAAATAATTGAAAAGTCTAATATTAATAATTACAATCATAAAGTATATGAATTTCAAGATATTACCTCTGAAATTGATTTTATTGCAAATAAAATAATTGAACTTGTTAATAGCGGAATAGAAATTAATAATATTAAACTAGCTAATGTAAGTAATGAATATATATATAGTATTTATAAAATATTTAATTTTTATAATATTCCTGTTATTTTAAATAATAATACTTCTATTTTAGAAACCAGAATAGGAAGTAATTTTATAAAAAAACTAAATGAATGCTTAGATATAGATCAAACTTTAGAGTTTGTAACACAAAATTTTAATGTAAATGATGAAGAAAATCTTGATATTTTAAATAAAATTATAAATATTTGTAATAACTATTATTTTGAAGTAATAAATCCTAGTATTATTGAATGTATAAAATATGATTTTAAAAACATATTAGTTAAAAATAAATTATTAAAAAATTATATAGGTGAGATAACTTTAGAAAATAATATTATTGATGACAAATTGTATATTTTCCTTTTAGGATTTAATCAAGGTAGTATTCCTAAAATATTTAAAGATGAAGATTACATAAATGATAATCTTAAAAGTAATCTTGAACTTGAAAATACTCTTGAAAAAAATATTATTGCTAAAAATGTAATGATAAATATTATTAAAAATATTAAAAATTTAATTATTACATATAAATTAAGAACATCATTTGAAGAATATCATAAATCGTTATTAATTGAAGAATTAAATCTGGAAGTTCAAAGACCAAATGTAAATTTAGAGGTTACATATTCTAGTCTTTATGAGCAAATTAAATTATGTAGTTATCTAGATGAATTTGTAAAGTTTAATAAATTAAACGATAATATAAGTATTTTATATAGCAATTATAACAATATAAAATATTTAAAATATGATAATAAATTTAATGGTATAGATAAAAATAGTTTATACGAATTTTTAGATCAAAAACTTCTACTATCATATTCTAGTATTGATAAATTTTATAGATGTAAATTTAGATATTATATAAATAACATTTTAAAATTAGAAAAATATGAAGAAACTTTTCCTATATTTATAGGTAATTTATTTCATTACATTCTATCATTAGCTTTTAATTCAAATTTTGACTTTGAAAAAGAATGGAATAATTATATAGAACAAAAAGTTTTATCTAACAAAGAAAAGTTTTTTTTAAATAAATTAAAGTCAGAATTATTATTCATAATTGAAACTATTAAGAATCAAATGAAAAGAAGTAGTTTTGATAAGGGACTATATGAACAAAAAATATTTATTAACAAAAATAAAAATATAAAAGTTACTTTTATGGGAGTAGTTGATAAAATACTTTATAAAGAAGAGAGTAATAAAACATTAGTAGCAATTATAGATTATAAAACTGGAAATCCAGAAGCTAATATATATAATACAATTTATGGAATAGAAATGCAGTTACCAGTTTATTTATATTTAATAAAAAATAGTAAGCTTTCAAATGTAGAAATTGCAGGGTTTTACCTACAAAAAATTCTAAATAGTGAAACTATTTTGAAAACAAATACTAGTAAAGAAGATATGAAAAGAGAAAATTTAAAATTAATGGGTTATAGTAATTCTAATGAAGAGATTTTATCTGAATTTGATAATTCATATAAAGATAGTGAAATAATTAAAAGTATGAAAGTTTCTAATAATGGATTTTACAGTTATTCCAAAGTAATTAGTAATGAAGAAATTGATAAATTAAGTGAAATAGTAGATTTAAAAATTGATGAAGCAATCAATGAAATTTTGAACGCTAATTTTGAAATTGATCCTAAACGCATTGGACTTAAAAATTATGGATGTGAATTTTGTAAATACAAAGATATATGTTTCATGACTGAAAAAGACATAGTTGATTTAGAGCCACAAACTAATTTAGATTTTTTAAAAGTAGGTGATGATAATGAGTACTAGGTGGACTTTAGAACAACAATTAGCAATCAATAGTGAGGGTAAAAATATTATTGTAAGTGCAGGAGCTGGTAGCGGTAAAACAGCTGTGTTAACAGAACGTGTTTTAAGAAAAATAAAAAGTGGTATTAATATAGATAATTTATTAATACTTACCTTTACTAAAGCAGCCGCTTACGAAATGAAAGAAAGAATTAGAAAAAATTTAAAAAAAGCAGATCTTAAAGACCAACTAGATATAATTGAACAAGCTTATATTACAACATTTGATAGTTACGCACTTTCTATTGTTAAAAAATATCATTATCTATTAAATATTTCTAAAAATGTTAAAATATGTGAAGCTAGTGTTATTGCTTTAAAAAAAGAACAAATAATAGAAGAAATTTTTGAAAATTATTACAATAATCAAAATCCATTATTTTTAAAGTTAATTAATGATTTTTGTTTAAAAGATGATACAGAAATTAAAAATTATATTATAGAAATAAATAACAAATTAGATATGAAATATGATAAAATTGATTATTTAAATAACTATATAAATTTCAATTATAATGAAGCAAAAATAGATCATGACATTAATTTATTTACTAATATATTATTAGAAAAAATAACTCAAATAAAAAATGAATTAAAAAATTTAAATATCTATGTAGATGGTGAATATTATGAAAAAATATTACAAGCACTAAACAATTTGTTAAATGCTTCTACATATTTAGAAATTAAGAATAATTTAAATCTAAAATTACCTACATTACCTAGGAACTCTTTAGATTTAGCTAAAAAAGCTAAAGATAATATAAATTCAATAATTAAGGAATTAAAAGAAATATGTTGTTATAATGATATTCAAAGTATAAAATCTGATATTATAAGTACTAAAGAATATGCAGAAATTATTGTAAAAATAATGATTGAATTAGATCAAAAAATTAATCAAATTAAATATGAACTAGATAGTTATGAATTTAATGATATTGCTAAAATGGCTATAAAAATTTTAAAAGAAAATGAAGAAATAAGAGAAGAACTAAAATATCAATTTAATGAAATTTTAGTTGACGAATACCAAGATACTAACGATCTTCAAGAAACCTTTATAAAATTAATTGAAAATAACAACATATATATGGTTGGAGATATAAAACAATCTATATATAGATTTAGAAATGCCAATCCGTACATATTTAAAAACAAGTATGATAATTACGCTAATAATAATGGTGGGATGAAAATAGATTTAAACAAAAACTTTAGATCTAGAAGAGAAACTTTAGATAATATAAATATTATTTTTAATATTATAATGGATGATCTTATTGGTGGAGCAGACTATAAAAATAGTCACCAAATGATATTTGGTAATACTACTTACGAAAATGAAGGAAAAGTAGAACAAAATAACAATTTTGAAATTTATAATTATACTTATAATAAAACTAGTAAATTTACTAAAGAAGAAACTGAAATTTTTATAATTGCCCATGATATAAAAGAAAAAATTAAAAATAAATATAAAATATTTGATAAAGATGAATTAAAGATAAGAAATATTGAATATAAAGATTTTGTAATACTATTGGATAGAACTACTAATTTTAATTTATACAAAAAAATATTTGAATACTTAAATATTCCACTTACCTTATATAAAGATGAAACTATAACTAATGGAATAGATATCTTTGTAATTAGAAATATTTTAAAATTAATTTTAAAGCAATTAAATAAAGAATATGATGAAGATTATAAATACTGCTTTACAAGTATTGCTAGAAGTTTTTTGTTTTCATATTCTGATAATGAAATATTTAATATTATTAAAAACAGTTCATATAAAGATTCTATTATAATTAATAAAATTAATAAAATAATTGAAAAACTAGATCATATAAATAATTCAGAATTAATAAAATTAATAATTGATGAATTTGAATTTTATGAAAATTTAATTAAAATTGGAAATATAGAACAATCAATGGTACGTATTGAATACTTAAATAATTTAGCGCTCAACCTTAGTGGCATGAATTATACAATAGATGAATTTATAAAATATATTGATGAGATATCTAAAAAACAATATGAAATCAAATATCAAGTTAATTCTAACGATGAAAATAGTGTTAAAATTATGACCATTCACAAATCTAAAGGATTAGAATATCATATATGTTACTATGCTTCTTTATATTCAAAATTTAATACAAGTGACATAAAAGAAAAAATAATTTACGATAATTCTTTCGGTATTATAATTCCTAGCACAAAAGATGGAATGACAAATACTATTTATAAATATTTATTAAAAGATAAATATTTAAAAGAAGAAATTAGTGAAAAAATTAGATTATTTTACGTAGCTTTAACCCGATGTAAAGAGAAAATGATTATGATAGCAGATCTTTCTACTGATAATATTTATACTAAAAATCGTCAAGGTATAATTGATAATACTATAAGATTAAAATATACTTCTTTTTTGGATATGCTAAAATCTATAAGTCAAGATATAAGTAAATATATAACAAATATTAATCTTGAAAAAATAGAGTTAACTAAAGCTTATAATATAGTAAAAGAAGGTAATTTTCAAACTAAAATTCCTAATTCAAATAAAAAAATTATTGTTAAAAGTTTTGACATTAAGAACGAATCTAAAGAAGAAAAAGTTTTTTCAAAGAATAGCACAAAACTTTTAACAGAAGAAGAAAGAAAAAATATTAAGTTAGGTAAAAACGTACACTACTTATTAGAAATTCTTGATTTTAAAAATCCAAATATTGAATCCATGAACATAAGTGAATTTTATAAAAGAAAACTTAAGGCTTTTTTAGCAAATAATCAAATAGGTAATATTAAGAATGCAAAAATATATAAGGAATACGAGTTTAAATATGAAGAAGACAATAAAATATATCACGGAATAATTGATTTAATACTAGAATACGATGATAATATAAAAATTATAGATTATAAACTTAAAAATATCAAAGATGAAAATTATCTAACACAAATTGCTGGCTACAAAAAATATATTGAAAATAAGACAAACAAAAAAGTTTCAACTTTTCTTTACTCAATAATTGATGAAAAATTAGAACAACTTTTATAATTTTAAATAACTTTATATTGCAATAACCTTTTTTTGTGATATAATAAATTTCACAAATAAGAAAGAGGTAAGTATTGGTGAAAAAGTTAACAAAAAAAATGATATATTTAAGCGAATATTATAACTTTCAATTACCAATTGTTAATTTTGGTTATTGGCTAGCTTTTCCTTACGATGAGATTTCTAAAAAAATTGATAATAAAGATTCTGGTTTTTTTGAGTTAATAGTTAAAAAATTTAATGAAATTGGAATTAAGATAAATTATATTAATTTGGAATCAAAAGTTTTTGAGTCTCCTAAAGAAATTTCAAAAGTTTTAAGACATAATTTATCTATTGCAGATATGAAACATATAAGAGAAGTAGAATATGAAGAAATAATTTCTGATAGAAAGTCAAAAAGAAAAATATCTAAAAATTTTGCTAATAAGATAAACGTATATGGAACAGACTACAAAATAAAAATTAATAGTTTACTTTCTACTACTAAATCTCCAATTGTAATATATTCAGTCCCATTTAATGAAATATATAATGAAATATGTAAATATAACAATTTAAATTCTGAACATTTAAAAGTAATAAATATTATGATTAAAGATATAATTAATGAAGTGGAAAAAAATTTAATTACTCTATATTCCATTAATAAATGTGTTGATATATATATTATAGGGCTACCAGAAAATTTAAAATTTTTTGATAAAATATCTTGGATTAAGGATTTAAAAGGACAAAAATTAAATATTGTAACTGATATATTAAAAAGTTATAATTTAATAATTAAAGAACTAAGTAAGAAATATAATACTACCTACATTAATATAGAACATATACAAGGTATCATTCTAAAAAACAATGTATTAGCATCAAAATATAGTCATAATCAAATTGCAGACATGATTATCAATAAAATATATGATAATAAGAAAACTAAAAAATATCCTATTGAAGTATTAAGTAGGGTAGAAGAATTAAAATTTGATGAATATGGTTTAAGAGGAATTTTAAAAGATTTAATACTTGAAAATAATTATGATGGAAAAAACTATATAAAAAATAATCCTTTTATTTATAGTGAAAAATATCATACTGTATTAAAAGCTAAACAAAAAACATTAAAATAACAATATTAAAAATAAAATAAAAGAACAATCCAAACATTTTTTGATTGTTCTTTTATTGTAAACTTCTTTTCATGTTGATGAAAAACCTCTTTAGAAATAGTACGTCTATCTTTTCCTAAACGATTAGCTATTTGAGAAAAATTATAGCCATAATTTAAAAATTCTTGAATAGTACATCTATCTTCAAAAGAAAGATGTTTGTATTTTGGAGTTAACATAAAAAACACAACCTTTCATAAAAATACTCAAAAAATAATAAGAGAGATTTATTCCAATTACCTTTTGACAAGCAGAAATATTTTAAAGAAATATAAGTCGTAATAATTATAATTTTTCAAAAAATGAAAAATAATAATTAAACTCCAACAAGGAAAAAAATATTTCTTAACTTGTCAAAAGTTTTCTCGGCATAAAACAATGAAAATATAATTACTTTTAGAGTAAAGTGCATCCAAAATACAATGAGTTATTATATACATCCCCTCAATATTTTTCAAACTAAGATACCATTTATAAAAAAACGGGATGTTAATTAAAAAATTTACTATGTAAAGTAACCCTCTGTTGATAGAAAAATCTTGACCGGGGGGGGTAATATGGTATACTTTAATAAATAAAAATAATAATAAGTGGGTGAGTATGTGGAAGTATGTTCTGGCCAAATAATGGTGGTATTTAAATTTATTGGAACAATATTAGATATAATAAAAATAGCAGTTCCAATAATACTTATAATAATGGGGTCAATAGATTTTGCAAAAGCAATTATTGCAGGAAAAGATGATGAGATAAAAAAATCACAATCAACATTTATTAAAAGAGTTATAGCAGCAGTAATAGTATTTTTTGTACCAACAATAGTAGGGTTATTATTATCATTAATAAATCAAGACAAAAATGCTTGTCTAAGCTGTGTTTTAAATACCAGTACTTGTAATATTACTGAAACAAGTCAAAACAGTTATAAAAGTACTGAAAAACAAGATGGACTTTATAATTTTAAAGAATGTGATATAGAAGATGAAAAATGTATTAGTGAGGTAATTTATGATGAAACTAGATAAAAAAAAGATTATAATAATAGGAATAAGTATAGTAACAATAACAATAATAAGTATTTTAATTTATTTATTTTTTATTAAAAGTTATGATATTTCAATAGAAGTAGCAGCAAGTAATAAGAAAATAGGGTATATATATGGACCAAATAAAGAAACAAGAATGACAATACCAAAAAATAGTAATGCGAAATTAAAAATAATAACAGAGAAACAAAAAAAAGCAAAATGTTATTCAACAAATGAAGAGATATTAAAAGTAGAAAATGATGTAATAACTACAATAAATAGTGGAAGTGCAGAAGTATATTGTAAAGTAAGAAACAGCAAATCAAATAGTATTTTAATAACAGTTAAGTAGGAGGAAGTTTTAATTATGAAGAAAGTTAATTATATTATTACATTTTTAGTATTTTTCTTAGTATTTTCAGTTAAAGTAAGTGCGATTGGAGCTACTAATTATTTTGATTTTAATCAATATGATTTTGATGCAGAATGGGAAAAAATCCCTATTGATATTGAGGGATATATAACTCCTACAGAAGGACCATGGGCAGGTCTTGTTGGTAGACGTACAATGATAGAAACTTCCGATCAAGGTTTGCTACTTTTAGTGTCATATCGTGATTCATCTAACCATAAAATTGACTATCCAAATGGAGGAGTAACTAATATTGAGTTTCACACTAAATTAATAAAATTAGATAAAAATTATCAAAAGCAATGGGAAAAGAATTATTTTAAGTTAGGAAATTGGGATAATCCAGATCCAAGTGCGATTACAGTTGAAACTACGGCAAATGATATAGCAGAATTAAGTGATGGTAGTTTTGTTATTACTGGAAGAGTGTATGGATGGTTACATTCAAAAAGTATAAGTCGAATTAAACCCGATGCTTTTATGGCTAGATTTGATAAAGATGGTAATCTAATGTACGAATATATTTTTCATGAACAAGGTTTTGAAGAAGGATTTGTTGTTGCAGCTTTAGAAGATGGTGGTTATATTATAAAGTATGATGAGCCATTTGAGTGGCTTAATCATTTTAGTGATTTAGGGATGCCAGATTTTTTTGATCGTGAAAAATTTGATACTACAGATACCGAAATAAAAATGATGGATGGTGAACTAGATGATTATTATTATGTAGTATATGATAAAGATAATAATGTTGTAGATTATTTTAGTACTTCAGAAAATGTCAAATTAAACGATTATAACTTTAAAGATAGATATGCAAAACAAGCTTTAGAACAAATTGAAGGACAAAACATGGATCTGGATAATAGAAAACCGTATATAGGTGTTAATAGTGAAGGCAATGTTTTACTTTCTCACGATGATGGATGGAATTTTTATGATTTTTATAGTATGGAATTTAAATATAAAATTAGTGAAGAAAAATATATAAATCTTGGTAATTGTTCGAGGTATGGAACTGGTAGTTGTTTGGGGTTTGGAACTAATGGAGAAATAATGGGGACCAAAGCTATTATAGATAGAGATGGAAATATAATATATGATGGATCTAATGGAGAACTAAGTGCATCAGAAGATACGATTATGAGTTTAGTATTATCAAATGGGAATTTAGTTAAATATGATAAATATAGTAATTTATATATAAAAAGACCTACCAACTCTAATGATAAGATAGATGAAGATTTTGCAGAGTTTATAATAGATGGTAAAAAAATAGAAAAACCATTAGGTGTATTTTTAGAAAATGATAGAACATATATAAACATTAGTAATTTATGTTCTGTAATGGGATGCACATTTGAAAGAGGAGAAGAAAATAATAATAAACTTATATTCAGATTCCCATATGATTTTAAAGATGCTGATAGTAAAATAAGTGCTAATTTAAAAGATAGAATAAAATATACAGTTATTCATGAATTAGGTAGTAAGGAATATAGCTCATATTTAGAAGTTCAACCAATAAAAAACTTTATTCTTCAAAGTCCTACTTTTGATGCAAATAGTATAGATGTTACATCAAAAGAAATAGATGGAGATATATATGTTCCATTAAGATTTATATCTGAAGCTTTAGGAAGATATGTAGAATATAATCCCGAAGGAGAAAATGGAAAACCAGTAATAACTATTTCAAAATCAGGAGAAGGAGAGTTTTATGAAAAATATGATATAGCAGTTTCATATGATGAGTATAAAGAAAATGAAGTATTAACAAATGCAATAAATACATTTCCATTAAAAATGGAACTTAACAAAAAATTATATGGATATGGATATGAAAAAACAAGTAATGAAGTAATAAATATTGACAAAACAATAATTATACCTACACTAATAAATAACTTAATAGAAGGGGAAGATTTGGAATATAAAGAAGAGGATACAAGCGGATTAGAAAACAATTATTCATATGGAAATTATAATTCTGAAGCAAATTGGATTGAAAAGACAAAAGAAGAATATGAAGATATTGAATCATTCTCATTTCTAGTAGTATCTAATATTGAAGGATATCCATTTACAAAAGTTATAAACTTTGAAAATTGATTTATTAAAAAGTCTTTATAAGTATTTTATTGAATAGTATTAGCTAATGAAAAAGACAATTCAAAATTTTTTGGATTGTTTTTTTGTTGTAAACTTCTTTTCATGTTGATAGAAAGACCTTGACCGGGGGGGGTAATATGATATCTTAAATATGTAAAATGTTGATAATGAAAGGAAGTATATTATGGAAGAAG
>CALVZF010000030.1 GCA_944372455.1 uncultured Bacilli bacterium | reverse complement strand
AATTCAGGAAACTCTGTATATCCACTTTCAGAATTTAGATGACCACCACCTGAAATCATAATCTGATTTTCAGTTATGTTATCAGCAAATTCTTTCTCAGCATCATATTTTACATAAGGATCATTATCAGAGTAAAAACATACAATGTCATCACAATAATTCTTAACATCTGTAAGATCATCAAAATACATACTTTCATTAACTGCATCATAATCTTTATTTATTCCAAAATAATTATTAAAACCACAGACAAAAACTAGTCTCTTAACTTTAATCTTATTTTCAACTAGGAATTTACAAATAAAGATAGGTGCTATGGAATGAGCAAACATGATTGTATTTTCATTTATAATATTTGCTTCTACATAAGTCTTTAACAACCTAGACCAGTTTTCATAGTTTTGATAACCAACTCCTGTTGGAAAGTCTGGTGTATAAACTTCTAAATCTTTGCTTTCTATTTCTTTTCTTAAATATGGTATCCAATTACTAAATGGACTTCCAAAACTTCCATGGACTAATAAATAATTATTTTTCATTTTCATCTTCTCCTTCTAATCAATTATATTTTACCATAGGTCAAAATTTGTTTATATTATGTAATCAATAGCCAATTTAAAATAGTTTGTTAACCATGTTGTCAATTTCATCAAAAGAAAATTTACATCTTTCCAAGGTTAAACAATATATACACATTCTTAACAAAATATAAGAAATTATTTCTAACTCATTAAAATTTTCTGTAGATTTTCCATGAGAAATTTTATTTCTTCGTTCAGAAAAACTTTTGGCTAAAATTGTATTCTTGATACTATTTATGTAATAAGTATTTAATAGTTGTTTTCTTCTTTTTTCTAAGATAGATTGATACCTATCGTATGAAAAAGTTATCTTTTCTTCTAAAGTACCATCTACATTAGATACTATCTTAGAAAAATATTCACAGTATTTTAACATTGTTCTAATTTGTTTTTTACCTAATCCTCTTTTATTTCTTTTTAATTTATTTTTTTTATTGAACACATGTTTTAAAATTCCAGTTTTAATTTCCTTGTATTCTTCGTTTATAGAAGATTTAAAATCTGGAAATAGTTTTCTAAATTCAGATTCAAATGCTGAAGACACTTGGGTATATTTATCATTGTCAACCAGTAAATCCTCTTTTTTGTTAAGTGGATAATAATGTATTAAAAAATCCTCATGAATTATATTTTTATAAAGTTTTGAATATTTTTCATTTACATCATCCAATCTTATACAATTTAAATCATCTAATATATCAATCTCTTCTTGAGGCTCTGTAATATATAAAGTAAAGTGAAATTCCATATCTTTTATATTATTCTCAAATCCATAAATTACAGGTTCTTTCTTTTTTAACTTTATATTAGAAAATCTAACTATCCTTCTATTATTTAAAAAGCAAAAAAACTTTTCAACATTTCTGTAATAATCAACTATTTCATTAATATTCTTAGGTTTATTAAAAGTAACAGTTAACATTGTTTTTACATTTAATACATTGTTAATATCTGAGCTATGTGGCATAGTCCAATAGATACAATATTCAAAAACATCTTTGTCAATAGTGATTTTTTGGTTTTTAAATTGGTTATAATCTAATTCTAATTTTATTATCTTTTCTTCACAAAAATTATTATGTCTTATTATACGCTTAGGATAGCAAAATTTATCTAAACTTTTCCCCTCTAAACTCATTTTTTCTATATTAATACATTTTGGCAAAGGACTAACATAATTTCCATCTCCCAAAACATATGCCGGAACAAATGCTTGTAGAGTTCCTCTTCCTAATTGAGAGAATTTCACATCTACAAAGCAAATATATTTTCCCTCGTTTGTTTCACCTTCAACGTTAACTCTTTTATCCATACTCATTTCTTTTCCAAGGAAACTAAACCACCATTTACTATAATCTTCCATTTTCTCTGGCTGAATTACAAGAATATTATTTCTAAAATTAAAATAATATTTATTATTATTAAATTCTAATTCTCCACATATAATTTTATCCATTAATCCCACCTGCATTACTAAATTAAGTTTCTAAAAATTTCTGTAACATTTTTCATATCTTTTTCAGTTGCCATTATAGTTATCAAAAGATTCTTATCTTTATTTAATATAATATATTGTCCATTTGAACCATCTCTGAATATATAATTGTCCCTTGAAATAAAAGTATAATATCCAACACCTATTTTAGGAAAAACTCTTTCTGTTTTATATGCAGACGGAGTTTCTAATTGCATAGAAGTCATCTCGACTATCCAGTTTTCTGGAATGATTTGCTTATCATCATATCTTCCATTATTTAATAAAAGTTGTCCTATTTTGTGAAAATCTGAATGCTTTAAATATAATCCAGTTGCTGCCGGACAATATTTCCCATAATTATCCCATTCAAATTCTTTAATGTTTAATTTCTTAAATATCTTTTCATTTATATAATCTTTTAAATTAATTCCAAATGTTTCTTGAAAAAATACAGATAAAATAAAGGGTTCTACATTATTGTAAGCAAACCTTGTCCCCACATCAAACGGAATATCATAGTTTAAAGCATAATCTAACAATTCATTTTTATCAACGTCTTCGATATATCTTTCTGACATCATTTGACTTTCATAACCTGTAGTATGGGTTAATAAATTTTTAATTGTCCATTTTTGAATTTTTAATAAATTATTTTTAATCTTTACTAAATTTTTTATTGAAGGAAATATTTTAGTATCTAATGATAGAGAAATACCATTCACCAACATTTTATCTTCTATTGCAATACCGATAGCCATAGCAACCAATACTTTAGAACAGCTCCTTAATTCGTGTAATTGTTCATCTTTATAAAATACTTTATCTAATTTACCATCTTGTTCTATAAAAATGCTATCAATATTCAAACTACCAATTTCTTTTGAAAGAGAATCTATATTTTCTTTAATTTTATTAATATCGACCATAACAACCTCCCACAATTAACTAAATTATACTATATTTTAACTAAAAAAACTATGTGGTCGTTGATTTATATTAAATTTTATCATATGATTTATTTAACGAGTGAGGAATATTTTTTTTGATAAAAGGTTTAAAACCCTCTTATCAATCGCTCCATTTGAATACAACTTACGGACTGTAAAAAGTTCGTAAATTTTAATTTTATATATGAAACTTAAATGTTCTCTTTTCGGCTATTATTACACTATCTGAAAGAAAATAATAATAAGACATTTTGTCACTCTTTTAATGAAAAATGAACTAACAATTATCTTGTTTCGATTAGTAATGAATGCGAGATGTCCTAGCTAGCACTGAATTTGTATTCTCACACAAATTCTATTATGGAAATTTCCATATTCTATCTCCTAGAGTCATTCCTAATAAAAGGTTCTTGAACATTATTTTCTATTAATATTTTATAAACGGTTGGTTTCCTATAAGCATCTCCTAGAGCTTCCCTACTTCTGTATTCTCTAATTTCACTCATATTAAATTGAACAATTTTAATATTTTCCTTATCGTTCATAATCAACAATTCATTTTCCAACTCTTGCTTATTTATATTTCTTACTATTGAGCTATAAGCAGATGATTTTCCCCCATGATTGGCATAATTTATAGTTACAATTCCTAACATATTTTCATATGCTCGTACTTTTAATTGATCTAGCCTTATTTTAGACATATAACAAGCATTTGGTACAATAATTATTTCACTGCCCTGTAACATTAAAATTCTTGCACTTTCCGGAAAATCTCTATCAAAGCAAATCATAGCACCAATTTTTACTTTTCCACCTGAATATTCTAAATCACAAGTTTTAAATTCTAAACCTGGTTGAATATAAGCCTCCATTTTTGAATCCACGGTGTGAATTTTTGAATATTTTAAAATCACTTGTCCATTTTTATCAATTATAATTACGGTATTCTTAGGCTTATCTTCTGTTTTTTCTAAATAAGTAATCGCTATTGCCATTTCAAGTTGTTTTGCTAAGTCCATATAACAAATAATGAATTTATTGTTATCACTAATTGCTTTACTTTTCCAATTATCTATTTTTTCTTGTGGTATGTTTTTCTGGTCTTTTAAATCTCCTTCAAATAACATTTCATATCCAGTATTCCACATTTCTGGAAACACTGCTATATCAGCACCCATTTCTTTTGCTTTTTTGCAATATTCTATTCCCTTCAACATATTCCCTTCCATTGTATCAGTTGGGCTTAATTGTAACAATGCTATATTAAATATATCTGACAATGTCTTTATATAATCTAATAATACCTTCGAAATCTTCGTTATATCTTCTATATTATTTATAGTTGGAATATGGATAAAAGCAATCTTTGTATTTAATTTGTTTTTTTGTTTAAAATCTAATGCTCTGAAAAACACATTATTGCATAGATAATTTCCAGCATTACTTGAACTAAATACTTTATAATCAGCCTTTTCTAAAAATGACTTTAAAACTCCATAGTAATAATCCGTGATTAATTCAGTGTTTCCCAAGATAGCATTGTTTTCTAAATAAATATTTTTTGTCTTTGACTTTTGCCCAAAAATTAAAATGTAATCATAATTTTGTAGCATTTTATCTTCTATTTGTTTTTGACTAATTTCAAAACTGTTTTTTAAATATAAAATATCTATACTATTTGTATCTTTTATATTATCTAAAAGAATTTTAGCCGAATTTGTATCTCCATCAAAACCCGCAATTAAAGTTTTCATTTTTCATCACCTACACTAAACTTATAATTAATGAAATTATACCATAAATACTTAAAAATTCATATACTCCCATTGAAATTTAATAATAATTCATATATAATATTTTTAGAAAGAGAAAAGAGTTCGTAACTTGTATGCGATTCGCTCCATTGTCAAATATATTCATATTTTTTGGACATTGATATATAGAAATTCAACTAAGTAAGTGATATTTTTATAATTATGAGTATTTTGATACTTTTATCTAAAACAAAATAATTTATAGTTATAAGTGGTGATAAAAATGCTTGATTATAGTAAAGAAAATTTAGCAATATATCAAAAAATAAATACTTTTATTGAACAGGGACTTGTAATTCCATTTGAAGATAATTTATTATTTTTCCTAGCAAGTCACACAGATTTAGAAAATAAGAAAATAACGAATTACTTTAGCGCTCTAGATTCCAACTATAGTATAAGTAAGTGTTATAGATTCACAAGATATTTAGCTCTAGGAATGGATCAACCATTTCATTTGTATGAAGGAAAACTAGGAAGTCTATATAATGGAGAATTTACTCATGCCTGGATAGAAACAAAAGATAGTGTCTATGATGTATCGTTTATTGGTAAATGGCCTAAAGAATTATATTATCAACTATTTCAACCAATAATAGAAAAAGATATAAATTTAGAAAGTGACAAAGATTATACAAACTATAAAAAGAATAATACCGAAGTTTCACCGCCAGTTGATTTTCCATTGTTACAATACATAAATTGGTATGAATATATGAGAAAAGCATCTATACCTAATCCTTTTGGTATTGCTCTTTATCCTCGTTGGAACTATTTTCCACAAGATTTCCAAAAAGTTGAACGCTTAAATCTAGTAAAGTTTATTCAAAAAGAATGGAATGAGTACAAAACAAATGACAGTGATGATATACCTCCAGAATTATTTTCGTTAGAATTAAGCCAATATATTGATACAAATAATTTTGTAGAAAAAAAGGTTCTTTGTATAAAGAATTAATTAAATTCATAATTAATAATAGAGATTTATATGAAGAAAAGAAAGAAATATTATATGACATTAGTTTATGGAAGAAAGCAATAGAAGAAAAGTATTCAGGATCATTTTGTATCTTAATTTCCAACCTTCCTAATATAATTGCAAAATTAAAAGAAAAAGAAGAAAATTTAGGAAAAAAAATTTAACTTTAATGTAATAAGCTATAGATATTTATGACATCAGTTTTAATTATCTACTCGATAAATTGTAAATTGTTGCCTAGTTACTATTCAAATTTTCTAATGATAAAATTACCCCAAATTGTATTTTGTGCATTTCTTTTGTTGCTTGGAAAAGTTTCAAAATAATCAATAAGCTTAACATTTTTACTTATTTTATTTAAAGTTTGCAACATTTCTTCCTCAGTTAAATAATTATAATATTTACCTTCCTTTATTTCATAGCCTGTTCCTATTTTAAAAGAAGTATAAATTATTCCATTAACTTTTAAAGCATTTATCATTTTAATAAGAACATTTGGTAAATTTTCTTTCTCAACATGTAAAATTGAAGAACAGCTCCATATTCCATCATAAGTGTTTATATCATCTAGTTCATCAAATTTCATACAATCCACTTCTTGATTTATATATTTACTAGCAAACTTACACATTTCTGCTGAACCATCTATTGCTTTAACTTTATAACCACTATTTATAAAATACTTACTATCTCTTCCCGAACCGCACCCAAAATCTAAAATATATGCACCTTTAGGTAAATATTTTAAAAATTTATCATAACTTTCTTGTAAATTTCCAACTATTGTTTGCTCACAATATATTTTGGCATTTTCATTATAATATTCTAAAGTGTTATATTTTTCACTCATAATTCTCTCCCCTACAAATTTACTATTTAACGATTTGTTTGTTGTACCAATTATATTATAAAAACAAAAAATAATCTATACTATTATAGAATGCTATACCTTAAATATTATAATTATATTAATTTTAATATATAATCAATACAGAAAGAGGCATAGTCCGTAACTTGTATGTGATTTGCTCCATTGAGAGAATTACCCACACCTCGTGTGAGTTTTATTTTATAAAACTATCTTATATCACTCGTTGATATGAGATTTTTTCATATTTGAAAGAAGTTTTACTTAAATAAAAATAACATAACAATTAGAATTTCCATTATATACCAAAGAAAAGATTACTAAAATACCAAAAAATCAAAACTATATTTAGAATATCAACCACCATGCACTGAAAGTAAAGGGTTTGATGGGAAACTGAAAGTCGTTATATGCTAAATCATACCATTTTTTACAAATAATCATCATTTTGACTATCTATATACTCTATTATTGTATCTTGTGTTACTTTTCCTACACTTTTAAAAAAATGCCCAGTAGCTCACATATGTTGACACCAAAATCACTTCCTTAGCCACGAAAATTCTTCTTGTAATTTTTTGAACCACTTCCTTTTAAATATTGTATAATTTGTGTTATTGAAAAGGATGGCGAAATACTTATCAATAAATGTACATGTTTTTACTGAATATTACTTTTAATTATTGTTGTTCCTCTTGCCGAACATCTTTGCATCAATATCGCTTTCAACCTAGAAACAATCATTCCTACTAATATTTTCTTTCTATATTTTGTTATCATACAACATGAAATTATAAATCATATTGCATTTGGACTACTTTTACATTATATCACTCCATACCATGGATTTTATCATCATTAATTATAAAAATATACAAATATAATCACTAATATTCTTCTTTTAAAATCAAATAAGAAATCACTACAAGTTGCTTATTATCATCTCTATCACTACATGTTGTCATCGTTAAACTACTTCTCGTAATATCTCGATCAATATTAACAATCCCTGTCTTCTCCTCCTCATAAATATACTCAACCTGATACACATATTTCATATTTCCATAATAAACATTAACTTCATCATCAACCTCAAGATCATCTAAATCTTTAAAATAAGATACACCACTAGAACCAGAATGTGCCATTAAAATAAAATTTCCCTTTTCTTTATCAGGCATATCAGATAATTCATGAATAGCAATATTATAATTAATATTATTATATCTAGAATTAATATCCATCAAACCCTGTTTTAACCCAATTTTAGGTATCTCTAAAATAGCCATATAATCAATCACTTCACCACTTTTCAAAGTAGCTAAATTAAAAGTCTTTTTACTACTCATTTCATTCAAAAAAATAGATATACTATTCTCTCTAATTTCATTAATTTTAATACTCATATACTCTCTAGCACTCCAAAATAACAAAAAAAGCAAATAAATAAAAACAATAATTATAACTCTAACCATTTTTCTTTTTGATAATTGCATACCCAACATATCCTAAAACCATCATTCCCATCAACAAAACTAATACACCATCCATATCATTTTTACCAGTTTCAGGAACCTTAATTTGCTCATTCATCAAAGAAGTTTCAACAACCTGACCATTATTTACAATTTCAAAATAAACCTTATCATTTGTCTTCTTATAACCATCCGCAGCTTCTTTCTCAATCAAATAAAACTTCCCAACAAATAAATTATCAATAACAATCATTCCTTTTTCATCCGTCTTACCTGAATATACCAAATCACCATCAACCGTATATATTTCTATCCAGGTATTAGGAATACCAACTTTTGTTACTAAATCACCTTTATAAAATTCAAGTCGTCCTTTTGGCCAATAATTTTCTAAATCAAGTTCAAAACTAGGAATAACATCACCATTATCCATAAGTTCAAAACAATGCTCCCTTTCATCAACCACATTATTATTAGCAGAAGCAATTTCTCTAATACAATAGGATCCTAAATACAAATTATCACTAACATAACCATTTTCATCAGTAACATAACTATTAACTAACTCTCCCTTATTATATCTTAAAATACCATCACTAGTAACAATGTCCTCATTAGCATACAATTCAAATTTAACACCACCAAGGCTTATCTTCTCATATTTATAATTTCCATCTTCAATAATTAAATTTTCTCCCTTTTTATGAACCTCAAATTTACCGCCTGTAACATCAATTTTCACATTAGAAATAACATTATCCACTTTTCCTGTGGAAATCATCATCTGCGACTCACCATAAAAATAAAGTAAAACGACATCATCTGTATATTGTTTCTTAACTAGCTGAATCGCATCTAATGAAAAAGTATCTGAAGGTATATCAATGACTAACTTATTACCATCAATTTTAGCATAATTTGTAGCATTACCAACAATTTCATAATTAGCTAACACCCCATTTTTATCTTCAATTTCGATTGTTTCGCCTATTTTACCAACAACTTTATTTCCATCAAATGATGGCTTCTTATTATGACTAGCAATTAAATTTTTAATTTCTCTTTTTTCCTTTTCAATATCGATCTTTACCCCATGGACATCCTGTGTAATTGTCCAATAACTTTCACTATTATCAAAAATAAGCTCCCAAATCATCTCTTGTGCCGCCAAATAATATTTAGGATCTGTATGACCACTATAACCATAACCATAATAAGCTATAAGCTCAATTTGTTTAATTTGTTGATCCGTAAGATCCGTAATTTCCATATCCGCAGTAGCATTATAATCATTTGTTAATATCTTTTTACCAGGTTGTAAACAATATGCAATTTTACCATCCATTCGATATATTTCACCTCCAAAAGAATAATAATCATCATATATAAAAATACCATAAGTATTATCTAGCCATTCTCTAGATAGATTAGCAGCATTAACAGAAAACATATTAAAAACAAAACATAACACTGCAAAGACAAATAATAATAAATTTCTTTTTTTCATTTTCAAGTCTAAGTCCTCCTTCCAACAACCCCATTTCCTTTTTAAAAGTAACTTCATTTCATATTTCTACCTCCCTTACTATAATCATTATCGCTTTTTTAATCATTTCCTTTTAAAATCACAAAAAAAAGAAAAATTATCATAAATTTTTCCCTTATAAAATTCTAATCAAACACAAATACTAAAAACAGGTGATTTAATATGAAGATACGACTAGGATACGTAGCCCTCTCTCTTACTTTAACAGATACATCATATTGCCACACAATGACTTATAGTAAATTTCAAAAATTATCCCCTGAAGAAGCCCAACAACATCTTCATCAAATCCTAACCCAAAATTTAAAGAACTTCCAAACTATTCTTAAATATAATTATCAAAACAAAATAGAATTTTTTCGCTTTAGTCCCACCATTGTTCCTCTTGCTACTCACCCTAAAGTTAATTTTGACTACTTAACTCCTTATCAAAAAGAATGGTCGAAAATAGGCAAACTTATCACAAAATATCAAATAAGAGTAGATACTCACCCTGACCAATATTGTATTTTAAATAGTAAAGACCCCCATATTGTAAATAACAGCATTAATATCCTAAAATACCATCAAACACTTTTCAAAGCTATGAACATCAAAAGCCAAATAATTCTCCACATTGGAGCCAAATACGATAGTAAAAAAGAAAGTATTGATCGTTTCATCCACAATTTTACAAATCTTCCTCTGGAAATAAAAAAACTCATCATCTTAGAAAATGACGATAAAATCTATAACATCAAAGACACCCTCACTATCTGTCAAAAATTAAATATCCCTATGGTCCTTGATTATCATCATTACAAATGTAATAATGAAAAAGAAAAAATTGAAGATTATCTTTCTCAAATATTTGCTACCTGGAAAAATACAGGCCTACCTCCCAAAATACACTTTTCTTCACCTAAAAGTCACTCAAATCCTCGTGCCCATAGTGATTATATTAATTATCAAGACTTCATCAAATTCATAAAAATATTATCAACATACTCCCAAGATATCGACATCATGCTAGAATGCAAAGCCAAAGATGAAGCTCTCTTTAGACTAATAAGGCAACTAAAAATATACTCACCTTTCACTATTAAAAACAATTCAATCATCATAAAAAAAGATTAACAATACTATTCTTTTATAATAAATTACATAAAACATTCATAATTTATATCCCATTAAAAAAGATAAGCACTATGATCAATCATATCACTTATCTATTTTTAACAATATTCAGTTAAAACTCTTTAATATATTCTATTCAGCTTTTTCATAAGCTTCAAGAACAGCCTTTTCAAACATTTGACGAGTTTCAGAATTAATTGGATGAGCTATATCTCTATAACCACCAGTAGAAGTTTGTCTGCTTGGCATAGCTATAAATAAACCATTATCACCTTCGATAATTCTAATATCGTGAACAGCAAAGCAATCATCGATTAAAACAGAAGCGATTCCTTTCATACGAGAATTTTCCTTGTCAAATTTCTTGACAGTAACTGAACTAATAGTCATTATGTATCAACTCCTTCTAGAAAATATCTTTCCTAATTACATTTTATCCTAACCAAGCTATAAAAGTCAAGCATTTTTATATATTTTTTACATATTGTCAAAATACAATTGTATATTATTTGTTAATACATCTGAATAACAAAAACTTTTATTCTTCGTATCATCAAGTTTAACAATAAAAATAGAATTATAAATCTCTGTAATCTTACCCTTATACTCTTCAACCCTATTTCGCGAGCCATTACAAATAACTCTAACTACATTTCCCTTTTGACTATTAATATCATCTTTAATCTTAGCAATTGTCATTATTCCCCCCTTATCTAGGATAACCAACATACATCGTTCCCTTAGTAATTATACCTCCTATTCCATCCGAACCATATTTTGTCTTATCTAAAATCTTTATCAAATCAATATTATCATTCTTATCCGAAAAAGCTAAACAAGTAGCCACGATCGCCGGATCCAAAGCATGAATGTTAATTCTTTTAGGACTAGAAGCAAAATTTGCCCCGGCTTTAATCAATTCCTCATAATTAGATTGACAAGCCCCGGCAATAATCAAAAGCTTTTCATGTGACTTTTCATATTTTCGTGCCTCTTTTACTGCCTCAATAAAACTACTTGTATTTTTATACATATTATTTTGTCTCTTTTTCCTAAAATAAGCATCATGACCTGTAATAACTAAAATATCTGGATTATAAGTTTTCAAATACTCCCCAATCGTATTAACCAAATCATCCTCATTAACAAAAATACCATATGCTTTCACACTATTTTTCTTATAAAAATCCATACATTTATTCAAATAATCCCTATCACCATCAATATGCAGAATTTTTCCTGGTAAATAAAAATACTCATTGCGATCTAAAGTCCGATACTCATCCAACTGAGGCATAAAATCATCTGTAACATCTTGTTCATTAATTGAGTAAATTTTCAAATCCATCGCCGGACTATCAGCATATAAACGAATACTAACCCCCTTCAAAATATACATATCACCATCAATATCGACAATTTTAAATACAATATCATTATTATAAGAATTTCTCGTTACTAAATCACCTATATTAAACATAATAAGTACCATTCCTTTCCCAATCTCAAAGCACAACACCATAACTCTGAAATTATTTTCCTTTTAGATTATCACCAATAAAATATATGTCAAAAGAAAAAAAATAGACCAACGATAAACAAGAGAAAAGTAATATATAAACTATATTATCTATCCTAAAAGCTATAAAAAAGTACTATTTTTTCAATATAATCGCTATGTACTAGAATTTGCGTGATAATTATAATCACTATATATTGCATTATAGTCTAAACCACTATAATTG
>CALVZF010000029.1 GCA_944372455.1 uncultured Bacilli bacterium | reverse complement strand
CAACGCTTTCGCGTCAGCTTCATATGTTTAATTATCACTTGTTTTGTGTCTTACACACACTATTTGACAAAGAACCATTAATTTTTGTTAATACCTCTATTTTCTAATCTTGTTAAATGTAAATATCTTATAAAGTAAAATATCAATACTAATAGATAACTAATATTTAGTATTTCAAAATTTTTAATACATACAATACTCATTACTACGATTCCTAATACAAAACAGCATATAATTTTCTTCTTACAGCTTTTTTGTTTTGGCATCATGCTTTTCTCTTTCTCCTTTATTTTTATTACCAACGCTAAAACTATAACATAAGTTTAGCTCAATAATACAGCAAAAAAAGTCGAAAAGCAGAATTTTACACTTAATTTTACAATTTTTTATTTATGTAAGTGTTCTTCTATCTCTTTTAATTTATCTTCTTTTTTTATACGAGCAAAAAGAACTTCCGCAGTGCCTATTTTATCACCAGAAATCAATTTTCCAAATTCATTAATACTTTCATAAGAAGTTTCATCAGTATTTAATTGAGTAAATATTTTTTGTACGGTAGTAGGTAGAAAAGCACTTAATAATACTGCACCGATTCTAATAGCTTCCAATAAATTATATAAAACAGTTCCTAATCTATCTTTATCTTGTTCTTGTTTTGCTAATACCCATGGAGTAGTTTCATCAATATATTTATTACATCTTCTAAATAATTCAAAAATTTCATCAAGAGCTGCTGCTACTTTTAAATCCTTCATTTGCGTATCAACTAATTTAGCAGTTTTTAAAGCTTGATTAATTAAATCCTTGTCAATAGCTTCTTCTACATTATGATTAGGGATTATTCCATCAAAATATTTATTAATCATTGATATTGTTCTATTTACTAAATTACCTAATATATTTGCTAAGTCAGAATTAATTCTTTCTATAATTAAATCATATGTTATTACTCCATCACTAGCAAAAGGAATTTCATGTAATAAATAATATCTAGTAGCATCAAGTCCAAATAAATTTACTAAATCATCTGCATACATTACATTACCTTTACTTTTACTCATTTTTCCATCACCCATAAGTAACCATGGATGTCCAAAAATTTGTTTAGGTAATTCAATATTTAAAGCCATTAACATAATAGGCCAATATAATGTATGAAATCTTAAAATATCTTTACCAATTAAATGAATATCTGCAGGCCAATATTTTTTAAATTCATTACTATGGTTACCATCTACATCATAGCCTAAGAAAGTTATATAATTGCTAAGAGCATCCAACCAAACATAAATTATATGTTTTTCATTAAAAGGTACTTTTATACCCCAATCAAAAGTAGTCCTTGAAACACACAAATCTTGTAGTCCTACTTCTAAAAAGTTTTTCATCATTTCGTTTTTTCTAGCTTCTGGTTCAATAAAACTTGGATGAGTTTTAATATATTCAATCAATCTCTCTTGATATTTACTTAATTTAAAAAAGTATGCTTCTTCACTTTCTTTTTTTACTTCTCTTCCACAGTCTGGACATTTACCATTTACTAACTGAGAATCAGTAAAAAACGATTCACAAGGAATACAATACCATCCTTCATATTTACCCAAATAGATATCTCCTTGTTCATAAAGCTTTTGAAAAATTTGTTGAACCTTTTTTTCATGTTCTTTATCAGTAGTTCTAACAAATTTATCATAACTAGTACCCATTAAATCCCAAATTTGTTTAATTTCTTCTGAAACATTATCTACAAACTTTTGTGGTGTAATATTTTCATCTTTAGCCTTCTGTTCAATTTTTAAACCGTGTTCATCTGTCCCCGTTTGAAAATAAACATCATAACCTAATAATCTTTTATAACGTGCGATTGCATCAGCTAGAACTACTTCATAAGTATTTCCAATATGCGGTTTTGCTGAAGTATAAGCAATTGCTGTTGAAATATAAAATTTTTCTTTTTCCATATTTATCTCCTACTTTCCTGTTGATCCACTGCCACCCTTACGAGTGTTATAAGTATTATCATCATCTATTATTAAATATTTAGTAAATATACCTTGGACAATTCTATCCCCTGCATTAAAAGTAACAGGTTTTTCTCCCTCATTTTTAAGTTTAACAAAAATATGTCCTTCATTTTCTTCATTGTTGTAATAGTCGGAATCTATAATTCCCACTTGATTACACATTCGTACATTATATTTAAATCCAATACTACTTCTAACGTATATATTTAATACTTCATCTTTTTCTAAATATGCTTTAATTCCTGTTGGGATTTTAAATGAACTACCACTTTCTAAAGTAAATGAAATGGGAGTGCATATATCATATCCAGCAGAATTTAAAGTAGCTCTTTTAGGTAATATAATATTATTGTATGCTTCTTCAATATTATTTATATATGGTAAAGCTTTTTTAAATTCTTCTATTGAAACTTTTTCAAATCCTCTATTTTTCAATTTTATCACTACTTTCTTTTAAAATAAAAAAACTATTAAGCCCAAATAAGGACGAAATAGATTCGCGGTACCACCTTAATTTATAATCAAAGATTATACTCTCAATTATTTAACGCATTAAAACGATTTACTCCAGAGCCATCTTCTATATACTAATAATGTTTATTTTCACCAAACCATAAACTCTCTAGAAAAATTAATATATATACTCTTTCCTTCAACGTAAATAAAAAATATATTAAAAGTATAACATATTTTAATTTTAATTTTCAATATATTTTCCTAAAAAATTTGCTGCTACTTCTATTATTTTAGCAACCTCACTATCTAAATTTTGATTTTTAGATATAACAATTATCAACCCAATAGCTTCCCCACTAGATATAATAGGTTCAATTATATATGAACAATTAATTTCAAGATTGTTATGTAAATTCAAATCCGAAAATTCAAATTTTTGCTGTTTTTCTCGTTTATCTATTAATTTTAACAAATAACTGCTGATTTCCTTATTTTCACATTCTTTTTTTAAATCACCTATACCTGTTATAAATTTATCTCTATCGGTAATTAATATATTATTTTTTAAAATTGGATATAAAGTTTCTAAATAACTATTTATGATAGTATCATAATCTTCTTCTAAGGAATATTTTTTTAATATAATTTGATTTGAATTATCAGTAAAAATTTCAATTGATTCACCTTCTCTAATTTTTAATTTTCTTCTAATTTCTTTTGGAATAACTATTCTTCCAAGTTCATCTATTCTTCTAACTACCCCGGTTGCTTTCATAAAAACCTCTCTTTCTAAAACTTATTCTGTTTAGAAAATAGTAAAATATACCAGCTTATAATTTAAAATTTTATTTTTTTATTTAGTTATGATAAAATCAATATGAAAGAAGGTTTAATATGGAAAATAATATAGTTGAAGCAATAATTGAAATTCCTATGGGAACTAAAAATAAATACGAAATTGATAAAAAAACTAATAAAATTAAATTAGATAGAGTTTTATATACTACTATGAGTTATCCTGCAGAATATGGATATATTGATAAAACTTTATCATTAGATGGTGATCCATTGGATATATTAATTTTATCTACAGAAAAAACTTTTCCTGGTTGTGTGGTAGATGCTAGAATTGTTGGTTACTTAGATGTAATTGATAATGGAGATAAAGATCAAAAAGTAATTGCAGTAGTGAGTAAAGATCCTCGTTTTGATCATATACAAAATATAAGTGATATTCCAGAGAGTACTTTAACTATTATAAAAGATTTTTTTCAAACATATAAAACATTACAAAAAATAAAAGTAGAAACTAAGGAATATCATGACAAAACTGAAGCAATGAAATTATTACAAAACAATAGAGATTTGTACATTAAAAACATGAAAAAAGAGGCTTAGACCTCTTCTTTTTTGTATATATCAAATACATTTAATAAATCTACCATATAATAAATCCAATTTTTATCTAATTTTACGGTATCTAAAATAACTCTTATGCGTTTACCTGTATAGGAAAATCTAAACATTCTAGAAATGGTATTTGCTTCATAAAATAATTTTTCTCCATCAATTTTTTCACTAGCTTCTTCACTAAAAATACATTCAACAAATGTTTTAGTTTGATTAAATCTTTCTACTCCTACTTTCTTAGCTAATTTTTCTAACCATTCTTCATGCATATAAATTAACATTGATTCATTTACTTTTCCAAATCTATCTTCTAGTTCATTTTTAACCTCAGTAAGTTTTTGATAAGAGTCTATTTCGTTGATCTTTTTATGAACTTCTATCTTTAAATCTTCTTCTATTACATAACTATCGTCAATATGTGTTTCTATTTCTACTAGTGGTTTATCATCAATATCTTCTTTAGGCATTTCAATTCCTTTTATTTTGTTAACTTCTTCATTTAGCATTTTTATATATAATTCTATACCTACTGTATCTATAAATCCTGCTTGTTCACTTCCTAATATATCTCCAGCACCTCTAATAGATAAATCTCTCATTGCAATATTAAATCCACTACCTAGCTCAGTAAAATCCTTTATAACTTGTAATCTTTTAGTTGCAATTTCATTTAATACTTTTCTTTCATCATACATTAAATACGCATATCCAATTTTATTAGTACGACCTACTCTACCCCTAATTTGATATAGTTGACTAAGTCCAAAATGGTCAGCATCTAAAATAATTAAAGTATTTGCATTTGCGATATCTATGCCTGTTTCAATAATAGTAGTACAAATTAAAACATCATATTTTTGATCAATAAAATCTTGCATTCTTTCTTCTAATTCTTCTTTTTTCATTTGACCATGGGCATAAGTTATTTTAGCGTCTGGTACTAATTTTGATATTTCATAATATTTACTTACTATTTGTTCTACATTATTGAATAATAGGAATGTTTGTCCTTCTCTACTTAGTTCCTTATAAATTACATCTTTAACTATATTTTTATTATAAGGCAAAACATAAGTTTGCACTGGATATCTATCTATTGGCGCAGTTTCTATTAAAGAAAGATTTCTAATACCTACCATTGACATTTGTAAAGTTCTAGGAATAGGAGTAGCTGATAAAGTTAAGACATCCACATTAGTTTTTATTTCTTTTATTTTCTCTTTATGTGTAACTCCAAAACGTTGTTCTTCATCTATAATTAATAATCCTAAATCTTTAAAAATTACATCTTTACTTAATAATCTGTGTGTACCAATTATAAAATCTAGCTTGCCTTCTTTTAGTTCTTTTAAAGTTTCTGTAACTTTTTTCTTTGAGACAAAACGATTTAATAACCCTATATTGATTGGAAAAGATTTAAATCTTTCTAAAGCATTTTGATATTGTTGATTAGAAAGAATTGTTGTAGGACAAAGATATGCTACTTGTTTTCCACTCATTATTGCTTTAAATACTGCTCTAAAGGCAACTTCTGTTTTCCCAAAGCCTACATCTCCACATAATAATCTATCCATAGGAACTGGTTTTTCCATATCTTCTTTAATTTGTTTAACTGCTAATAATTGGTCATTTGTAGGAACATATGGAAACTCTTTTTCAAAAAGAATTTGTTCTTCAGTATCTTTTAAAAAGGCAAATCCTTGTTTAGCTTCTCTTTCTGCATATAATTTTAATAAATCTTGTGCGATATCTTTGACTTTTGATTTAACTCTTAATTTTGTTTTTTCCCATTCAGTGCTTCCCAACTTGTTTATCTTAGGTTTTGCTCCTTCATTTGATGAATATTTACTAATTAAATCTATTTTTTCAACAGGAATATAAAGAACATCATTTCCTTTATATTTAACTTTTAAGTAATCTTTTTTTATCTCACCTTTTTTAAGAGTAACTATTCCACAGTATACACCTATACCATGGATATTATGTACAACATAATCTCCAATATTTAATTTATTTACATCTTTTATTTTAGTACCAAATTTATAGTTAGTTTTAAAATGTACTTTATTTTCTTTAGTTCCATATAAATCATTAGAAGATATAAATATATATTCATTATATTTAAATCCGGTTATTATAGATTTAATAATTAAGTTTACTTTATTTGAAATAATATTAGATTCACTTGTAATTATTGAATCTTCATAAATATATTCATGAAAATTATTTAATTGTTTTTGAGATTCAAAAGTTATTACTATAGTTTTATTTTTTTCTAAATTTTCAGTAATAAAACTTTTAATGTTTTCTATATTACCATTAAAATTTGGAACACTAGAAGAATACAACTGAATTTTATTATTAAGTTTTATATCTTTAATTATATTGTCAGTAAGCATTATAAAAACTTCGTCATTTTGTCTCAAATTTTCTAAGTTGTTCATATATTTTTCATTTAAATTATTTCTTTCATTGTAATCAAGAATTTCTCCCAATAAATTTTCGTATCCGTTTTTAATTTGATTATAATCTGAAAAAATTAATATAGGATTATCCATATAGTTTATTAATGAAGTTTTTGAATTTTTTACATTTACTTCGTTAAAAGGTTTTATAATAATAGAATTTCTTTCTTCAATTGAAAGTTGAGTTTCATAACTAAAAATTCTTATTGAATCAATTTCATCGTCAAAAAATTCAATACGTATTGGATTATCTTCATTTATTGGAAATATATCTAATATAAAACCTCTTACTGCATATTCGCCTGTTTTAGTAACAATTGTTTCTCTATTATATCCTAATTTATTAAGATTATCTAAAAGTTTTTTTCTATCATAGTTTTTGTCTTTTTGTAATTCTAGTATATTTTTTTTACTAATTTCTTTATTAGGTAAATATTTTAAAAATCCCATTAAATGAGTTATTACTATTTTTTTATTATCTTTTAAGAGTTCATTAATTGTTGATAAACGTATACTTTTTAATTCAGGACTAGTAGTAGCAATTCTAGTTGTCAAAAAGTCATCCATAGGAAAAAGTAATACATTATCTGTAAAATTTGAAATAGAATTATATAATTTATTTGCTTCATATAATGAATTTGTAACAACAAAAAGCCCCCTATTTGTTTTTTTATAGAGATTATATAAATACACAGGATAAAACCCTTTAGATATACCTTCTACTCCTAATTTGGATGAATTATACTTTATATCAATTAAATCTTCAAAAATTGCCATTTTATCACCTCAAAAACAAGAAATAAATTAAATTACTTCTTGTTATATTTTGCCATTAGTTTATTAAAAGAAAAATTACAGAAATCATTTATTACTTCACATGCTATTTCTAATACACTATCTATTTTAGTTCTATCTTCTTTATTAAATTTTCCTAAAACATAATCTTTAGTATCTAAAAGTTTATTATTAGAAATACCTATTTTAAATCTTTTATAGTTTTTAGTACCAAGGTTTTGCTCGATATTCTTTAATCCGTTATGTCCTCCACTACTACTATTTTCTTTTAATTTGTATTTTCCAACATCTTGATCTAAATCGTCCACTATTACTAGAATATCAGAAATATTAATCTTGTAATAGTCTATAAATTTTTTAACCACTATTCCGCTTAAATTAACATAACTTAATGGTTTTAATAAAATTATTTTTTCATCATTTATTTTTGTTTCACAATATTTTCCATTAAACTTTTCTTTCCAAATAGAGATATTGTTTTGCTTTGCATACAAATCAATTGCATCAAAACCTATATTGTGTCTAGTATGTTCATAATCTTTACCAGGATTACCAATACCTATTATTAGTTTCATTTAATCACCTCTATGGTATTCTTTATAAATTTCATTTTTTATAACATTTCTTAATTTAGCTACTTTTTTGATTGCTTCTTTTTCACTAAGACCGTCATTAATAAAGCTTTGTACTTGTTCTTTTATGTCAAGACTGGTATAGTCAATCTTAGGTTTATGATATTTATCTACTATTATTACAAATTCTCCCTTTAAAGTATCTGCTATTTCAATTATTTTAGAGATATTATCACGTATAATTTCTTCATGTAATTTACTAATTTCACGAACCAGTGCGATTTTTCTATCTCCTAGTATATTATAAATAGAAATTAATGTAGATTTAAGTCTATGAGGAGCTTCGTAAAAAATTAATGTAGACTCAAATGTTTTTAATTTTTCTAATTCTTCTTGTTGCTTTGATGGTTTACTATTTAAAAATCCATAAAACATAAATGGCTGTGTGTCTAATCCAGACATAACTAAAGCGGGAATTAATGCATTAGCTCCTGGCAAACACACTACGTTAAAATTATTTTGTATAGCATATTTAATAGCTACTTCCCCCGGATCACTAATTCCTGGGGTACCTCTATCAGATACAAGTGCAATATTATATCCACTATTTAAATATTCTAGTATTTTTTCTTTAACTTCGTATTCATTATGTTGATGATTAGAAATTAATTTTTTATTTATATTGTAAAAGTTTAATAGTTGTCTAGTAACTCTAGTATCTTCACAAAATATAACTTCTACTTCTTTTAATATATTTAAAGTTCTTAATGTAATATCCTCCAAATTTCCTATTGGGGTTGGAATTATGTATAGTGTGGGAGTTTCATTATAACTTTTTTGAATCATAATATCACCTATTCAAACATATTTAAAATTTGTTTTCTATAATCACCATTTTTATTATGTACATATATAGGTGGAAGTAATTTTAAACCAGGATTTCCATTTTTTCTTCCTTCTATTAGTATCATATTTGCATTTTTGTTTTCATTAGGATAGACAAACTGCAATCTTTTAGGTTCTATATTATTTTTTTGCATCATATTAATAATTTCTACTAACCGATCTGGTCTATGTACTAATGCGATTATTCCTTGATTTTTTAATATCTTTTTTGCACTATTAAATATATCATCTAAATTTAAATCAATTTCATGCCTGGCTTTTGTTTTGATTGGATTGTCATTTACTTTATTTTTGTCAAAAATTTTAAAATATGGTGGATTACATGTAATAATGTCAAAAGTTTCAGTGTCAAATAAGTTTTTAGCATTTTTAACATCATCATTTATAATTTTAATTTTATCATCTAAAGAATTTAATTTAATTGATTTAATTGCTAAATCATATATTTCATTTTGTAGTTCCATTCCATAAATAGTTGCTGTGGTTTTAGTAGATAAAATTAAAGGAACAGGAGCGTTTCCTGTACAAAAATCTATAATTTTTTTAGTTTTTTTATTAATTGTTACAAAATTTGCTAGTAATACAGAGTCTAATGAAAAGTTAAACCATTCAGTATTTTGAACTATTTTTAAATTCTTATAATTTAATAAATCGTGAATAACTTCCATATTTTATAATACTATTTCTACTTCACCATGTGAAGGTACATCTACTTTATATGTACGATTACAAATATTGACACTTGTAACTGTTCCATTTCCAAATTCTGTATTTACATTATCTCCTACTTCCGGTAAACCTTTTTTAAGTTCACAATATTGCTCATCTTCATATTTAAGACAGCATAATAATCTACCACATACCCCATTGATTTTATTTGGATTAAGCGCTAATTTTTGATTTTTAGCCATGTTAATCGAAACGGTATCCATTTCATTTAAATATTGACTACAACAGATTTCTTTTCCACAAATTCCAATTCCACCTATACATTTTGCTTTATCTCTTACGCCTATTTGTCTTAATTCAATTCTAGTTTTATATATGCTTGCAAGTTCTTTAGCCAAATCTCTAAAATCAACTCTATTATCTGAAGTGAATTGAAAAATTAGTTGTTTTTTATCCAATGTATAAGTAGCATCAATTAATCTCATATCTAACTCATACTTTTGAATCAAACTTTCGCATTTTTTAAATGCGTTATTAGCTTCTTTAATATTATCTAAATTAGCTTTTATATCTTCTTTTGTAGCTTGTCTAATAATTTTAAAAATAATAATGTCGTTATCGTTACTAATTTTTTTTTCTTCTACAAAACTAATAACTTTACCAATATTTAAAGTTTTATCTATTTCTAAAATGATATATTCACCTAATTTAATATCTAGATTATTGGTATCAGCATATAATTTTTTAATCCTATTAGGTAATTTTATTTCAACAATACTCATTATTATCAACTCCACTAAAGTCTATTATAAACTTGTCCATTAACATATTTGTATTAACGTTATATTTAAGATTTTCTCTTATACTATTAATTAATAAAATTTTATTTTTTAATGAAGCTAGTGAATTACTCTCAACTATTTCATTTAATTTAGTTTGAGAATCATCAATTCCAAGTTTAATTCTTAAGCAAAAATAATATATTAAATAAATAATTTCAAAAGCATTTATTACTTCTTCTCTTTGCTTGAATATATTATTCCACAAATTATCAATTTTAGCAATGGTTGAAATTTTATTTTTTTCTAAATGTTTTAAAAAATCTAATATTAAATTAACTGTTTCTTCATCAAATTTTTCTAAATTATAATTTTTTTCTTTTTTAAAATTAATTATTTGACATCTGGATACAATTGTATCTATTACATTATGAATATTGTTAGTTAATAAAATTGCGATTATACCATTTTCAGGTTCTTCTAAAAACTTTAAAATAGTATTTGAGGAAGCTTTATTCATCTTATCTGCTTCATATATAATATAAACCATTTTATCAGATTCCACTGATTTCTTATTAAAAGTACTTTGTAATTCAATTAGTTGTTCTTTTTTTATCCATAATCCATCTGACTTAATTATTTTTAAATCTGGGAAATTCCCAGTATTTATTCTATGACAAATATTACATTCACTACAATTTTCACTGAATGATTTTGGACAAAAAATTTTTTTTACAAAAGAAAAAACAATCTCATCATCTAAATTATCTAATTCAAATAGATATGCATGAGATAGTTTATTTTTTTCTAATTCATTTAAAATAATTTGGTTTCCTATGTTTATATTATCTAACTTCATTTAATCCATCCCCTAGAGTGCAATTAATTTTATTAATACTAATCCTAATAATCCTGGAAATCCAAGTACAGTTACTGTTGATACTGTTATAAAATTTAAAGGTATAATTACAGAAAGTGGAGACATAATTAAATTAAAACCATATAAAATAAACGAAGCTAAAATTATTTTCTTAAATATCTTAAATATTTTTTTTAACATATTTGTCCACCTCAATAAATTTTATGTAGACAAATATTATTTTATGAAACTTTCTTTCTATCTTGGAGTGCTAATTCTAGTGTTAACGAATCAATATACTCCATATCTACCCCTAACGGAATACCATGTGCTATTCTAGAAACTATTAACTTTTTATCAGATTTATTAGATATGTTAATTTCTTCTAATAATTTCAGTATATATAATGATGTTGTTTCCCCTTCAATTGTTGGTTTAATAGCTAAGATAACTTCATCTATTTCTTCATTTTTAATTCTATTAATTAGATTTTCAATATTAATATCTTCAGGTCCAATTTTATCTAAAGGTGATATTAAATTATCTAAAACAAAGTATTTGCCATTATATACTGCTAATTTTTCAAACATAATTACACTTTTAGGATCTTCAACAACACAAATAGTTTTGCTATCTCTTGATTTATCATTACAAATATTACATATTTCGTTTTCTGTTATATGATTACAAATTTTGCAATGTTTAATATTATTTTTAACCTTTTTTAAATCTTCAGATAAACTTTCAACATCATCTTTTTCCATATCAGTAATTACTGCAAAAGCTAATCTTTCCGCACTTTTTTCTCCAATTCCTGGTAATTTTTTGAAACTTTCTATTAAATTTAAAACACTATCAGGATATCCTGTCATATTATCAACTTCTTTACTATTACATTAGTCCAGAAAGTCCTGAACCATATTTTCCAAGTACTTTTTCTGTTTCCTCATCAACTTTTTTAAAAGCATTATTAATTGCTACTAATATCATATCTTCTAACATTTCAATATCTTCTTTATCTATTTCCATATCTTTGTTTATTTCTATTTTTAGTACTTCTTTTTTTCCATTCACTTCTACATTTACATTTGAATAACTTTCTTTAAATACTTTTTTATTTATTTCTTCTTTACTTTTCATAACATCATTTTGCATTTTTTGTGCCTGTTTCATAATTGCTTGTATATTCATTTTAAATTCCTCCTATATTACTTGAACAACTGTTGAACCAAAATATTCTATTGCTTGATCAACAATTAAATCTTCTTTTTTATTAAATAGTATATCATAATTACTTTCTTCATGAATATAATTATATTTTATATTATTTTTTACATTCTTAATATATTCTTTTTTAATTTTATTCCATTCTGTCTCGTATAAGGCTATAAAAGAATATTCTTTATTAAATGTTAATTTTAATATTTCTTCTATTCTAGGTATATCACTATTTGCCCTATCAGCCATTGATTGATAAGGAAAAACTACTAAAATATTTTTTTCTGATGCTATGGTTATTATACTATCAAGTAACATTCCCGCATCTACACCATATATTTGATTAACTGAATATTCAGAAATATTTTTCCATTGTTTTTTTAAATCAATTAATAATTGTTTATCTGCTGTAGCTAGACAATTGTTAATACGTATTTTTTTTAATTCATCTAAATTATTAATTATCTTTGTTTCAGTTTTATCTTCCACAAATTTTTGTTCATTATTTAATATTTTAGATTCTTCTTTTTCTTTCAATTCTAACTTAGAGGGAATAGATTCAATATTATTTTGCTTGCTCATTATTACTTTATCTTCAAATTCTTCTGTATTTATCTCTATTATCTTATCAGAAATATTATTTCTTTCAAAAGATATTATTAGTGTTTCTAAAATAATTTTTGGATAGTTAGTATTTTTCATTTGGGATGATAAATCGTTAAAAGCATTAATATAATTTAATATTTCTTCTTTAGAAAAATCATTACTTACTTCAGTACCAACTATCATATCTCGTAAATATAACATTAATTCATCTACTAATTTTATTAAATCTTTGCCTTGTTCATCTAGTTTATCTATAAATTCAATATATTCTTTTATTTGATTATTATGTATATATATTAATATTTTTAATAAATCTTTTTTAGTAACACTGTAATTTACTTCATGTACTATTTCTTCTGTTATTTTTTCATTTGTATAAGAAATTAATTTATCTAGAAGCCCTATTGCATCTCTTAACCCTCCATCAGTAAGTCTACTTATTTCTTTTAACGCATTGTCTGTGATATTAATATTTTCCGCTTCTTTAATGTATTTTAATCTATTAAAAATTTGATTTTCTGATATTTTATTAAAATCAAATCTTTGACATCTTGATACTATAGTTACAGGTATTTTATTTATTTCAGTAGTTGCTAGTATAAATATGACATGTGCAGGAGGTTCCTCAAGGGTCTTTAACAATGCATTAAATGCACCAATTGATAACATATGTACTTCATCTATTATGTAAATTTTATATTTAGAGTTTGCTGGCAAAAGATTGACTTTATTTCTTAACTCTCTTATTTCATCTACACCATTATTTGATGCGGCGTCTATTTCTATTATATCAACATTTGTTTTATATGATAAGCATGATGCACATTTTTCACAAGGTATTCCATCATGTTGATTATCACAATTTATTAGTTTTGCAATTAATTTTGCAATACTTGTTTTCCCAGTTCCTCTTGGTCCACAAAAAAGATAAGCATGGGAAATTTTATTATTATTTATTTCATTTATTATTGTTTTTTTTATTATTTCTTGACCGACTACTTCTTCAAAATTTGTTGGTCTATATTTTCTATATAATGCTTGATACATGTTAAACACTCCAATTCTGTCATATAAATCTATTATAACATGAAAATTTTGAGTTTTTAATATTTTGTCCTTTTTTCTTTAAAAAAATTTTGTAATATTTTTAAATATTGATTTTCGTACATTTGTTCGTTAATTTTTTCTATTTTTGTGTTTTCTATTTGCTTATCTTTTCTATATCTTTCTTCATTATTTTTTATTAAATATTTAATATTTTTAATTCTTACTTCTTGTATAACTGTTCTACACATATTACACGGTTCCATGGTTACATATAGTGTACAATTTTCTAATCTCCAATTTTTCTTTTTTTTACATGCTTTTTTAATTGCTATTATTTCTGCATGATCTAGTGGATTGTTAGTAACTGTTTTTTTGTTATATCCACATGAAATAATTTTTTTGTTTTCAACGATAATTGCTCCTACGGGAACACAATTTTTTCTTTCTGCTTTTTTTGATAACTTTAAAAGTTTTTCATAATATTTATTCATATACATCACCATAAAAAAAGCACACACAAATAGAGGTTGTTAAGGCTGCTATTTTCCAATCCTGACCTGGTTCCAACATATTTGTTGTGCAATATAATTATATTATATAAATATATTAATATGCAAGTATTATTTAAATGTTCAATATAAACATGATAAACAATGTTTCACGTGGAACATATAAATAAGTGCAGAAAAAGAAGAAAGAAAAGAAACAATGTTTCACGTGGAACA
>CALVZF010000028.1 GCA_944372455.1 uncultured Bacilli bacterium | reverse complement strand
CCTTGCCGGGTTGGGCTCTTTTATTTTATCAAAAAACCGCACCCTTTGTGGTGCGGTTCAATTTTCAATTTAAGAAAGACTAAATGTTAGTCTTTAATATAAGATTTTTATAATTTTATCAATTGTATTTTTAGTATCTACACAAAGTTTATTGTAAAACTCTTTATGTTTTTTAATTTCTTTTATAATATTTAAATCATTTTCTGATAGTACAGTTTCATAAATTTCTTCATCTTCTTTTATTGTGACTACTTGTTCTATATCTAATAAATAATAAGGAGTGGTGTTTAGTGCTTCAGCAATTTTTATAAGTTTTTCATTAGTAGGAGTCTTTTTATTATTTTCATACTGTGAAATAGAACTTTTAGTACTATGTATTTTATTTCCTAACTCTTTTTGAGTCCATCCTTAAGCTTCTCTTAAAAGTTTAATTTTACTACCATTAACACCATCCATAAGTATGCTCCTTTGTTACTTTTTTGTTAATGATATTATATTAATTAATCTTATAACATTGTTTAAAGTTTACCAAAAAGAAACTATCCTGAAATAAGAGTTTTATTATAAAATTTATCTTCTATTTTAATTTTATCTTTACCTAATAAAATTTCATCAATAACCTTATTTTCTATTAACTCTTTAATTTGTTTTTTTAATTCTCTAGCTCCAAATTCTTCATAATTAGAATTTTTAACTATTTTATTTATTATGCTTTTATCTATTGAAATACTAATTCCTTTTTTTCTATATTTATTTTTAAGGGTATTAAGATTCTTATTTATAATTTTTAGTACACTATCTATTGAAAGTTTATTAAAAGTAATTATATTATCTACTCTATTAATAAATTCTTTATTTAAAATATCTTTTAAGTTTGACATAGTTTTATCTTCTTTTTTACTAAAACCTACACTTATTTCATTATACCCAATATTAGAAGTCATAACTATTATAGTATTATCAAAACGTACCACACTTCCTTTAGAATCTTTAATAAATCCTTCATCTAAAATTTGTAAAAATAAATTTAAAATTTTAGGATGGGCTTTTTCTATTTCATCTAATAATATTACTGAATATGGTTTGTTTTTAATTTCTTCTAAAATATTTTTGTTATCTTCATATCCCACATAACCAGGAGAAGAACCTACTATTTTATTAGCAGAATGACTTTCTCCATATTCACTCATATCTAACCTTATTAGATTTTCTTTTCCATATAATTTATTTGTATATAATTTTACTAAGTCAGTTTTACCTACTCCTGTTGGACCTACAAACAAAAATGAAATAGGTTTATTTTCTTCTTTCAGTCCAAGTTTCATTTTTTTAGTAGCTAAAATTAACTTATCAATAGCTTCATCTTGACCAAAAATGTTTTTTTTAAGATATTTTTCTAGTTTTAAAATTTCTTCATTTTGATTAGAAGCCATTTCATAAATTGGAATTTTAGCTTTATAACTAATTACTTCTAATACATCTTTAATTGCTACTTTTTTTACTTTGGGTTTAGAATATAACTTTAATTTTAAATTATTTAAAGTAGAATTTAGTTCATCTTCTTTTTCTTTAAGATTAGTTGCTTCTACAAAGTTTTGTTTTAATATAAATTGATTTTTTTCTTTTAAAATTTTACTTAATTCTTTTTCTAAAGTGGCAATTTTTTGTTCTTCTTTGGCTTTTTTTATATTAACTTTAGCGCAGACTTCATCTAATACATCTATTGATCTATCGGGTTCATTTCTATCATAAATATATTTTTCTGAATAATGTATTATTTTATCAATAATTTCTTCGCTAATTTCTACATTATGAAACGATTCATAAATTCCTTTTAAATTGTTTAAAATATCTTTTATTGTTTTTTCGTTAGGAATTTCTACATTAACTTTTTGGAATCTACGTTCTAAAGCACTATCGGTTTCTATTGATTTTTTAAATTCATTTATTGTAGTTGCGCCTATACATCTAATTTTACCGCGTGCTAGTGCAGGTTTAAAGATGTTTGAAGCATCAATTGCTCCTTCTGCGCCTCCTGCCCCTACAATTGTATGAATTTCATCTATAAATAAAATAATGTCTTGGTTTTCTTCTAGTTCTTTTAAGATTTTTCTAATTCTTTCTTCAAATTCTCCTCTATACTTAGTACCTGCTACCGCACTTGCCATATCTAAAGAAATTATGTGTTTATTTTTTAATTGTTCTGGAACCTCATTATTTACTATTAAAGTAGCTAACCCTTCAACTATAGCAGTTTTTCCTACTCCTGCTTCTCCTACTAAAACAGGATTATTTTTAGTTCTTCTACAAAGAATTTCAATAGTTCTATTAATTTCTTGTTCTCTACCAATTACAGGATCTAATTCATTATTAGAGGCAAGTAATGTTAAATCAGTTCCTAATTCATTTAAAACTAATTTTTTATTCTTTTTAGTTTTACCTTGTTTTGTTAATCTTTTTGAAAAGTCTTTATATAGTTCATCAATATCAATTCCCATTGAAAGAAAAATCCTAATAGCGATACCTTCTCCTTCTTCTAAAAGAGCTGAAAATAAATTAGTAACAGTAACTTCACCATCATTATTTTCTTTACTATCTAAAATTGCATTTTCTAATACTCTTTTTAGTAGTGGAGTATATAAATACCATTCACTTTGTTTAGAACCTTTTCCAATAATTTTTATTATTTCATTTTTAAAACCTTGATAATCAAGATTATAACTTTTTAACTTTTTAGAAACTGCATTATCTTGTTTAAGTATAGACAATACTAAATGTTCGGTTCCTACATAAGGATGATTTAATTCCATCATTTCCTTTTTAGCGATTAATAATACCTTTTGACTTGCTTCATCAAATTTAGAAAACATTTTGTTTTGCTCCTTTCACTATCATTCTATAATTTATCATGAGAGATTTTTGACATTTTTAATCACTAAAATTATTTTTTTTACAAGTACTAATCATCGTCTCTTCTAAATGATTAGAAAGGATATCTATTTTATAACCTTTTTGAATAATATAATTTATAATTAGACTTAGTTCGTTCTCAGTAGTAGTATTAATATTAAATGAAATTAAACTGCCCTTTTCTATTTTTTCTTTAATTTCTAGTAGTGGATTTTTATTTATAATTATATTAGGAATAATAGTTTTCATTTTGTTTTGAGCACATAGTTCTAACACTTCTTTATTTTTTTCTTCTAAATAACAAAATTTAGGATTGTCATAATTTAATCTTTCAATTAAATTATTATTCCAAATTAATAAATCTTTATCATATCTATTGTTATATCCAAAATTTAAAATTTCGTGCCCCATCTTTATTAATTCTTGTACTTTTGAAGTGTTAGATTCAATATATTTTCCATCAATAAAAAATGTTGCCTTAACTTTTTTAGTATTTAAAATATTTACTATGTTATCAATATCACTAGTTTCTTTAACTTTAAAAATTAAAGTAACTGTAGCTTTTAATTTATTACCTTTACTAATATATTTATTAAACTCATTCTTAGTACTTATTTTGGGATTCTTTTCTTTATACTCTAGTAAATTGGCATTAAACTCCCCTAGTCTTTTTAAACTATTGTAACTTTTATTAATATCTATTTCACATCCAATCATACCAGGAATTGCAGTATCATCCTCTACTAAAGCATTTACTGGATTAATATCATATTCTTCTTTTACATCTTCTAATTTTATCATTATTGGATCATGTTGTTTAACAGTAGAAACTGCTTTGTCAGTATAAAAAAAACTAAATAAAATAAGTATGATTATCCCAATATATTGAATTATGTTTTTAAACATAGTTTATCACCAATAAATTATATGATTATTTTTAATATTTTAACTATACTTTTTAAAAATTGTGTTATAATAACTGATAACTGGGGGGAATTAAAGTGGAAAATTTTAATTATGGTAAAAAACTTTTAAAAGCTTTTTATCAAGAAGCATTAGGTAACATCATGGATCCAGATAAGGAAAGTTTAATTGACACTATTAAAACGTGTTATGAAATGAATTATGATGATTTAGAAATTAATATAGAAGTTTATTTTTTTAATGATGAAATAATAGAAGAAGAAACAGGTTTTATTGAGACTCTTAATTGTACAAGCGATAATGTTAATGAAATCTTAAATAAACTGTATGAGTTACCTGATGATTATAACTTTTTTATTGATATTTCTATAGAAGAAGTAGAAAATGAAATTATAAAAGAAGAATTTAAAAATATTATTTTATTTGGAGATCATAATTTAAATGAACAAAAAGCTATAAATGATACTTTAATGAGATATTATAATCAAGCACAAACGATAAATATTTATAATGATAGTGATGAATTTTATTATGACTTTACGGTGGAAGAAGAACTTCAGTCTGAGGTATTAGATATTATTATGGATAATTTTGATAATGAATTAGAGCTTCTAACTAATAATGGTTTAAATAAGGAATGTTATATACTTGATGATTTAATTAAAAATTGCTTATTAACTTCTTATGACAAAGCTTGTATATACGGAATAGACCATGAAACTTTTGTAGAGATAATTCAAACCTTTTTAAGTCAAGAACCAATTAATCAAAATACTAATACTATGTACCATGATATTGGTATAGATAATTTAAATACTATTTGTAGTAGAAATTACGCTAAAATAATAATGATTTCAGATTATGTTAAATTAATGCAATTTAAAAAAAATTCTGGAGAATTATTAGAAAATACCGATAAAAATATTCTCAAATATTTAAATGATAGTGATATTAACGCTATATTAATTGCTTTTTCCTTTGATTCAAATTTATCAAAGTATATAATAGATCATTTTCTTCTATATAATTTATTTAATACTTCAGAAATCAAATACGACAATAAAACTTTACAACTGGTCAATAAATTAAATCCATTAGAACGTATGCATAATAAAATCCGATAAATTTTAAAATTTATCGGATTTTATTATTTCTTCTAGTTTGTTAACAAATTCCCTTTGAATTTCTTCTAATCTACTTTTAGTATTAGCTTCAAAACGGGCAGTGATATTAGGACCTGTATTAGAAGCTCTTACTAAAGCCCAACCATCATCAAAATTAACTCTTACTCCATCAATAGTAACTAAGTCATAATTTTTTGCTTTTGCATAGGCTTTAATTTGATCTACAATATTAAATTTATTAGTTTCTTCAACTGAAAATTTTAATTCTTCAGTTGAATAATATTTATTTATCCCTTCAAGAAACGAAGAAGTAGGTTTATCTGTTTTTGATAATAGTTCTATCATTCTAAGTCCAGCATATATTCCATCATCTATTCCTAAATACCTATCTCTAAAAAATACATGTCCTGAATATTCTCCCCCAAAATCTAAATCTTGTCTTTCCATTTCCATTTTAGCATAAGAATTTCCAGTTCGGTTTAAACTTTTTTCAATCCCTAATTTATCTAATTCATCAGTGAGACTTTTTGAACATTTAACATCAAATAAAGCTTTTCTCTTTTTCATTTTAGAATTTATACTTCTATAGATTATTGCCATATATAAATCTGCACTTATTATATTACCTTTTTCATCTACTATGCCTACTCTATCTCCATCGCCATCTAAAGCTATCCCTACATCATAATTTAACTCTTTAACCTTTTTTTGTAAATCTTTCATATTTGCATGAACACAAGGATCAGGCACATGGTTTGGAAAATTGCTATCGCTTGTCGCATAAAGAAGAGAGTATTCAATATTAAATTTATCTAATACTTCTTTTATGATTTCAGAAGTAGTACCATTACCACAATCAAAAACAGCTTTTACTTTTTTTGGACCTAAATCAATTGAATTTACAATATTATCAATATATTTAGCTTTAATATCTATTATTTTCTCTTTCCCATTTCCATTAGAAAACTCTTTTTTATTTGTAAAATCTCTAAAGTCATATATTTTTTTTCCATAAGCATTACTTACTTTATCAAAAGCTATTTTAAATCCATTATATTCTTTTGGGTTATGACTTGCAGTTACCATTATTCCAGTATTTAAATCATAATAGATTTTTGCAAAATAATACATAGGAGTAGTTACTAGTCCTATATTAATTACATTGATTCCTGTATCTAAAATTCCTTTAATTAAAGATTTAGTAATTTTAATTCCTGATTCTCTATTATCATGTCCGATAATTGTTTCAACCTCTCCTAAATTTTTTATATAGGTTCCAAAACTTTTACCTATTGTATAACTTACATCTTCATTTATATCTTTGGGAACAATCCCTCTTAAATCATATTCTCTAAATATACTTTGTTCTATTTGGTCTACTATTTTCATTTTTTCCTCTTTCCTATTCACCACTTCTTGGATGATAATTATTATATTCCTCTCTTACTTTATTATTTGAAATATGAGTATATATTTGTGTTGTAGAAATATCTTGATGTCCTAAAAGTTCTTGAATACTTCTTAAATCTGCTCCATATTCTAATAAATGTGTTGCGAATGAATGTCTTAAAGTGTGAGGGGAAAATTCTTTTTCTATTCCGTTTATTTGAGCTTGTTTTTTAATAATTTTAAAAAAGCCTTGTCTAGTCATAGATTTACCGTGATTGTTTAAAAATAATTTATCACAAATATAACCTTTTAACATACTGCTTCTATAATCTTCTAAATATAATTTTAAATAATGACAAGCAATTTCTCCAATAGGTATAAGTCGTTCTTTATTTCCCTTTCCAATACATCTTAAAGTGGCATTATTTAAATTTATATCATTTATTTCTAAATTAACTAATTCACTTACTCTTAATCCTGTAGCGTACATTAATTCAAGCATAGCTTTATTTCGGTAATCAAAAGCAGTTATAAGTTTAATATCTAAAAGTTTATTTACTTCTTCAATAGAAAGTACATTAGGTAAAGTTTTTCTTATCTTAGGGCCACTAATATTTTCGCTAACATTTTTCTTAATAAGAGAAGCTTTTATTAAATATTTATGATATTCTTTTATGCAAGTAATATTATGTGCGATAGTTTTATTAGACATTTTTTCTTTATGCAAAAAGGTAATGTAATCTTCTATATTTTTTTCACTAATATCTGAAATATTATTTATATTTTGATTCTTTAAAAAAGTTATATATTTTTTAATATCATTACTGTAAGCTTTTCTTGTATTTTCACTTAACTTTTTCTCAATTATTAGTGAGTCTAAAAAATCATCCTCATACATTATACTATCACCATTATAATTATACTAAATTTTAATAATTAAAAAAAGACTTATAAAGTCTAATTTTTATTTTACTGCTTTTTCTAAAGCCTTTTTAGCGGCTAATTGTTCTGCTTCTTTTTTAGATTTGGCTTTAGCTTTTCCAAATGTAATACCATCTATTTTTACTGCCATTTCAAAAGTTTTATTATGAGCAGGACCAGTTTCAGATAATAATTCATATTCTACACTTTTTCTATCTGTTTGAACTTTTTCCTGTAAAATGGATTTATAATCCATCAAATACTCGTTTTCTTCTTCTTTATCAATATGTGGGAATACTGTTTCTTCAATAAACATTTTAGCTTTGTTATAACCTAAATCTAAGTAAATAGCTCCGATTAAAGCTTCAAATACATCTGCCATAATTGCCTTTTTAGTTTGACCACCTGTCATCATTTCTCCATGTCCTACTTTGATATATTTACTAAAGTTAACTTCTTTGGCATACTTGTACAAAGCATTTTCGCACACATAATTTGCTCTTAATCTAGTCATTTCTCCTTCTTTAATGTTTAAATGATTAAAAAGATAATCAGTAACTGCTAATTCTAAGACTGCATCTCCAAGAAATTCTAATCTTTCATAATTATAATTTAAATTATTTTCATAGGAATAAGAACTATGAGTTAAGGCAATATTATATTGTTCAATATTTTTAGGAATTATATTATATTTTTTAAAAAAATTCATGTAAATCACCTAATATAATTATATATTAAATATATTTTTTTTACAAATTATCTTTTCTAAAATTAAAAAAGATAGTAAAATAAATAATAGGTGGTTACATGAAATATGTATTAATTGGTTGTATAAAATTTTATCAAAAACTTCCACTTAGTTTGCATAAGGCGTGTAGGCATATACCTACTTGTTCTAATTATGCAATAGAAGCAATTAACAAATATGGAAGTATTAAGGGTAGTTATTTATCATTTAAAAGAATTTTAAAATGTAATCCCTTTGGAACTTATGGATTTGATCCAGTACCAGAATTAAGGAGGAAAAAATGAAAAATAAAATTTTGGGAGTAGCTTTTGCCACACTTTTTTTAACAACAGGTTGTACTAGTAATGAAACGATGGAAAATATTAAAATTAAAACCACTTCATATCCAATAGAATATATTACTAATTTTTTATATCAAGAACATGCTAGTAGTATTGGAAGTATTTATCCAGATAATGTTGATATTAATAATTATAAACTTACAAATAAACAAATTAAAGATTTTAGTAATAATGATTTATTTATTTATAACGGAGCTTCAAATGAACCAGATTATGCAATTGAACTATTAAATACTAATAAAAATATTAAAATAATTGATGCTGCCAAGGGTATGGATTTTTCAAATGATATAGAAGAACTTTGGTTAGATCCATTTAATTTTCTTATGTTAGCTCAAAATATTAAATCGGGATTTAATGAGTATATTAGCGATCCATATTTAAAAGAAGAAGTAGAAGATAAATATGATGAATTAAATTTACAAATTTCAGAGTTAGATGTAGATTTTAAGACTTCAGCAGATAATGCGGTTAATAAGACTATTATAGTTTCAGATAACTTATTTAAGTTTTTAGAAAAATATGGATTCACTATTATTTCACTTGAGGATGATGAAAACCTAACTCCAAAAACTATTGAAGAAGCTAAAGAATTAATTGATAATGGAACCATTGAATTTATATTCTTAAAAGATGGTGAAGAACAAAATAAAATTGTTGAAAGTTTAATAGAAGAGACTGATGTTAAAACGGAAACTCTACATACTTTGTCCAATTTAACTGAACAAGAAAGAGATAATAATCAAGATTATTTAACCATTATGAAATCTAATATTGAAAAATTGAGAAAAGAGCTTTATAAATAAAAAAACGTGTAAATTTACACGCTTTTTTTTATCCTTGAATTATTTCTAGAGCTTTTCTCATTTGTAAATCGTATTTAATCATTTCAGTACCACCAAAAGCCTTTAATAACTCTTCTTTTGTCATTTGATAGTGAGTTGCTAAATGGTCTGCTTCTTTTTCTGCTTCTTCATCAGTAATTTCAATTTTTTCAAGAGCAGCTATTTCTTCTAGTAATAATCTATATTTAACTCTTTTAGTAGCTTCGCCTTTCATTTGTTCTCTAATTGCTTCAGGAGTTGTTTTAATAAATCCACAGTATTGTTCTACTGTTAATCCTTGCATTTTAATATTATCTTCAAATTGATGGAACATTCTATCAAGTTCATTTTCTATAAATTCTTCTGGAATTTCTACTTCAGTATTTTTAGAAATTTCTTCTAATAAATCATCAATATATTTATTATTTGCTACATACTCTTTTTCTGCTTTTATTTCTTCTTCCATTTTTTTAATTAATTCTTCTTTAGTTTTAACATCATCCATACCAAGATCTAAGAAAAATTCTTCATTTAATTCAGGTAAAGTTTTAGTTTTAACTTCTCTTACTTTGACCTTAAATACTACTTGTTGTCCCTTTAATTCATCTGACGGATAATCTTCTGGGAATGTTACATTAATATCTTTTGCTTCATCTTTTTTCATTCCTACTAGTTGTTCTTCAAAGCCTGGAATAAATGTATGACTTCCAATTTCTAAAGGATAATTTTCACCAGTTCCACCTTTGAATGGTTCATCGTTTAAAAATCCTTCAAAATCAATAACAGCAGTATCTCCTTCATCAATTTTATCATCTTTAACTACTATTTCAGCATATTGTTTTTGTAACTCTTTAATTTTTTCTTCTGCTTCTTTTTTAGTAACTTTTACTTCATCTTTTTTAATTCCTAAATCTTTATATTTTTTAATATTAACTTCTGGTTTAGTTGTAATAGTAAATAGTAATTCTACTCCATTTTCGTCTATGTTTTTGATATCAACTTTAGGACTTACTACTGGAATTAAATCATTATTTTTAATTACTTCTTGATATTTATTATCTAAAATTAAATCAACTGCATCCATATATAAAGATTCTTTTCCATATTTTTTAATAAAAATTTCTTTAGGCGCTTTACCAGGTCTAAATCCGTCTATTTTAGCTTTTTGATTAGCTTTTTTAAATGCTTTATCAATGGCATTACTCCATTCTTCACCTTTAACTTTGACTGTGATTTCATGTACATTTTTTTGCTTACTCATTATAATTCCTCCTCGTACTAGATTATTATATAATAACCAATCTAATAAATCAATAAAAACAAAAGATTATCAATAAAGATAATCTTAATTAGGCAACTCTTAAAATCGTTACATCATATTTTCCATTAGGAGCATCAACTGTTACAGTTTCTCCTTCTTTATGTCCAAGAATAGCTAAAGCTAATGGACTTTCGTTTGAAATTTTATTTAAAAATGGATCGGCTTCTTGACTACCTACAATTTTGTATTCTTCTTCTTCGTCATCTTCTACATAACTTAATTTAACTGTTGAACCAATTGAAACTTTACCATTGCTTTCTCCACTAATGATTTCAACATTTTCTATCATAACTTCAAGTTCTTTTATTCTACCTTCAACAATTGCTTGTTCATTACGAGCAGCATCATATTCAGCATTTTCACTTAAATCACCTAGTGCTCTTGCTTCTTTTAATGCTTGTATAACTTCTGCTCTTTTTACAGTTTTTAATTCTTCTAATTCCTTTTGTAAATCTTGTAATCCTTCTAAAGTTAAATAAATAGTTTTGTTTGCCATTTCAATCACCTCATTAAGTATTTTATTTACGATTAAAAAAATTATTCTTTTAATCACTGCCTAACAATATATCAAAAATATATTGAAAAGTCAATAATAAAAAACGTTATTTAGATTAATTTTGTATATTGTTTTCAATAGAGAAAATATTAAATCTTATCTCATATCTATGATAAAATACTATGGAATTAAAAATGAATAAAAGCTATTTTTGATGAAAAAAAGAATAGTTTCACTTTTTCAATTAGTGAATTTCTATTTAAAAAATCATTTATATGAATTTACAATAGAATAATAGGCATATATTAATATTATAAATTATCTCATTGTTTCTTTTAATATCTAAAAATTCAAAAACCTATGCTTCATTCTTATAAAACAAAAAAATCAATCATTTCTGATTGATATCTATATAAAAGTTCAAATAGTCTGAACAGATTTGTCATTTGGTGGAGAATGAGGGACTCGAACCCTTGACCCCCACGGTGCAAGCGTGGTGCTCTAGCCAACTGAGCTAATTCCCCAGTAATTTGCTTTTAACAAAGCAAATATATAATATCAAATATTCAAATATATTGCAAGTAATTTTTGAAAATTTATTTTATAAATCCAAATTTGTCAAACGGAAATAACACAAAATTAGCTTTTCCCATTATTTGATCTTTTGGAATTAAACCAATACTTCTACTATCAGCTGAATTAATTCTATTATCCCCTACTACAAAATACATATCTTTTGGAATTATTTTATATCCGCTTTCTGATATTTTATAATCTAAAGTTTTTCCATTTTTACTGAAGTTTTCTTCTACATATTTTCCGTTAATATATAATTTGTTATCCTTATATTCTACTTTTTCACCAGGTAAACCTATAACTCTTTTAATTAATGGTTCTTTAGGATAATCAACTACTACTATATCAAAACGTTTAATGTCATTAAACTTATAAGTTATTTTATTTAAAATCATTAATTCACCATTCTTAAGATTTGGTACCATACTAGTACCTACTACTTGCACTGGGGTAATTATAAAAGTTCTAAGTAAAATAACAAAAAGTATAACACAAATATAAGGTAATATTTCTTTAAATAATTTCATTAATTTACCTCCAATATCAAAATAAGGCAATAGCTTGCCTTATTTATTAATTTCTTTCTTTAATCTTATATTGACCTACAATATTTTTAATAAAGTTTAGTTTAGCACGTCTTACTTTACCTTTTCTTACTACTGTAATTTTTTCAATTTTTGGTGAATGAACTGGAAAAATTCTTTCTACACCAATACCTGCTGATTTTTTTCTTACAGTAAATGTTTCACTTACTCCTCCACCTTTACGAGCAATAACAACACCTTCAAAGGCTTGAATTCTTTCACGTTTTCCTTCAATAATTTTAACGTCTACTCTAACAGTGTCACCTACTCTAAATTCAGGTATGTTAGGATTAAGTTGTTTTTTAGTAATTTTGTCTACTAAATTCATGGTCTAGTCACTCCTTTTCTAATAAAATGATCATATTTTAATGGAAACAGCGGATCACTTCTTTTCAAACATTTAAGATTATAACATATTAAAATTAAAATTACAATAAAAATTTATCTTCTTCTACTTACATTCATTTCATTAACTTTTTCTTCTTCAATTTCTAAAATTCTTTTTCTAAGTTCTTTACTCATTATTGAAAGTCTTTTTAACAATTTTTCCGTTTGTTCTTCTTTCATGAATTTAGAATATTTATTCTTAACAATAGATTTAAATAATTCTATTTCATTTAATACCCCAATCATAAATGATGAATCATCACTATTATTTCCCTCATCATCACTAATAATTGTAGTAACTAGGTTTATTATTTTATTATATTGTTTGTCAATTTTTTTATTCAAAATTTTCTCTATTAATGTTGGAGACATAAATATAACTTTTGTTACGTTTATACTATTTCCTTTTTTTACTTTATTTTTAGGACTTACATTAAATCCATTATCCATTTCATATTCAAGTATTTCTATTTCTTTATTTTTGTTATTTTTATTAATTATAAATCCTTTACTCATATTTATTCCTCCATCATATCTGGTCTTTTTTCCCTAGTCCTTTTTATTCTTTGTTCTTCTCTCCATTTTTTAATATTTTCATGATGTCCACTAAGCAATACTTTAGGGACTTCTAAATCATTATATATTCTCGGTTTAGTATAAGTAGGATAATCAAGTAGTTTATTATTAAATGATTCATTTAAATGACTTTCTTTTTCTATTACTCCATCTATTAATCTTATAATGCTATCAGTAATTACCATACTAGGTAGTTCTCCCCCAGTTAATATATAGTCTCCTATACTAATTTCTAGGTCTACTATGGATAAAATTCTTTCATCAAATCCTTCATAATGACCACATATTATTATTAAGTGTTTTTCTAAAGCAAGTTCATAAGCCATTTTCTGTTTGTATGGTTTTCCTTGAGGACTCATCATTATAACCTTTGAATCTTTAGTTTTTAAGCTATTAACTGCTCTAAAAATAGGATCACACATTAAAACCATACCTGCTCCTCCACCATAAGGAGTATCATCTACTTGTTTATTACTATAAACCGAGTAATCTCTAATATTATGTATATTTATTTCTACTTTTTTTTGTTCTAAAGCCCTTTTAACTATAGATTCTGTTAAAAATCCATTAAACATATTTGGAAATAATGTCAAAATATCTATTTTCATTGTATCAAACCCTCTATATTTTTAATAGTAATTGTTTTATCATCAACGTTAATATTTTCTATTAAATCTTTATTGTAAGGAATATATATTGTTTTATTATTATAATTTATTTCTAAAATTGGATTGTTTTTGATTCTATTGTATGAAATAACTTTACCAATAATTTTATGATCAATAATAACACACATTCCAATTAGATCGTCTAAAACAATTTCATTAGATTTTATAATATTTCTATCAATATATACATTTTGTTTAAGATACTTTAAAACTTCATTAATATTATTATAGCCTTTAAGAGTAATCATGTCATAATTTTTATGAACTCTATAACTATTAATTGTCTCTTCTATTTTGTTTTCACCAATATATATGTTATTCCCAATTTTAAAAGCCTCAGTTTTAAGTTCAAAGTTAGATAAAATTTTTATTTCTCCTTTTATTCCATGAGTGGTTACAATTTTTCCAATCTTAATTAGTTTCATAGTTATTGATTATCTAATTCGTAAAGAATTATTGAAGTAGCCACTCCTACATTTAAACTTTCACATTTTTCGTTCATTGAGATATAAATACACTTATCACATAACTTTTTAATATTATCACTAATTCCATTACCTTCATTACCCATAATTATACAACACTTACCATATTCTTTTAAATTTTTAACATTAATTCCACCATTTACATCTGTGCCATAAATTTTATAATCATTAGCTTTTAAAAGTGGAATAAAATTTGATAAATCTTTTTCTATAATATTAATATTAAAAATCATTCCTTGAGTCGCACGTACTACTTTAGGATTATATAAATCTACTGAATTTTCACTTAAAACAATTGTATCTACATCAAAAGCACAAGCACTTCTTATAATTGTACCTAAATTACCTGGATCTTGAATATTATCAAGTACTAAAATTTTATTACCAAGTTCTTTTTCTTCTTTTTTTGTACAAACTCCTAACATTGTTGGAGGATTATCTAACGAAGTTATTTTTTTTATAATTTCTTTTGTAACATAATATGTTTCTACATCTAGTGGTAAAACTTTTCCTTTTTCAATGATTAATTCTACAAGATTATTGTTTTTGTAGGCTTCATTAATTAAATTTAAACCCTCAACTATAAAAGTATTAGATTCATCTCTATGCTTTTTATCTTTTAATTTAGTCCATTCTTTTACTTTTTTATTATCTAAAGATTCTAATTCCATAATAATCACCAATCTAATTATACAATAAATTAATTAGTTTTTTAATTTATTTCTATAAATTTTATAATCTTTAACATAAAAATTAACTAGATTCCAAAAATTAGAGGAATGATTTGGATGAATAAAATGAGCTAATTCATGATAAATTACATAATCAATTACTGGAATTTCATATCTAATTAAATGTGAGTTTAAAGTTACATTATTATTTTTTCTATTACAAACTCCCCACCTACTTTTCATTGTTCTAATTTTTAAGTTTACTGTTGGTAGAGGTTCTTTAAAATTATTAATACACTTATTAAATTCTTTTTCAAATAGATTAAGAGTATTTATTCTTAACCATTTCTCTAGCATTTGATCATCTTTAGTATAAATTTTATTATTATCAATACTTACTTTAGTTATATTACTAATTTTAATTACATCATATTTTTGCCCTAATAAATAAAATTCATTATTTTTTGCTTTTTTTCTATTAATATTTTCAATCATTTGAGAGATAGTTTTATAATTATCATTTATTAATTTTTCTATGCTTTTTTGACTTACAAACCTATTACAAGAAATATATATTTTTAAATCTTCTTTCACTTTTAAATACATATTTTTAATTTTCTTTCTTTCAATTATTATTTCATATTCTTTATTGTTGTAACAAAATACCATTTATATCACCTAATCTAATTATAACAAAAAATAAACACTAAAAATTAATTTAGTGCTTATTTTATAAATTACCTTCAATAGTTGAGCCTTCTCCTACTGTTATTGTTGTTTGTCCATCTACTGTAGTTATATCAGGTATAGATGGATCACTAATGATTACTTCATCTTTTCCTTCTAATACATATAATACTTTTATTTTTCTATTAAAACTATCTAAGTATTCTAAAAATTTATTTACTTGTTCTGTCTTTGACATACTACTATTTGTATTTATTGTATTATAATTTATTCTTACTCCTATCTTATTATTTAATATTCCTATACTTTCTATATCTTCATTTGCTATACTATTATTATATTTGAAATGAGTAGATATTAGACTGCTATTTACCCTTGGACTTACATCCCCTGATTCGTCCATACCCATTACTCCTGAATTACTTAATGGATTTAATACATTATACTTATTAAAAGGTGAATTACTTGTTAATTCTACTTCTTTTATTTTTCTTACTACTGTTTTAGTTTCAAAGTCTATATAATCTTTATAATTTCCTATCCCTCTTAATGGCTCATCAAGATATATATTCTTTGTTACATTTTTATAAGGTTCATAAGCAGTAGCTTTTGTACCTTCTTCTAGTTGATACCAATAGTCTAATAAACTATTGATATTACTGTCTGTTCTATAGCGTATATATAATATTCCATCATCACCAGTAGTTTTTGTTCTTCCTCCTGTTAAATTTGAAACAGAAGTATTTCCTTCCCCCGGCAACGCAACGAAAACATAACTTGAATTAGAAGTTGAAAACGTTGATGGTACATTAGATGACATTGTATATGCAGTATTTGGTTTTAATTTTAGTTCTATGGTTTGAAGCGTTCCACTTGTATTTTTAAAATTGTTTTCTGCATTAAATATATTTTTGCCGCTTATTTTTACAGGTATTTTATATTTTCCGTACGGTGTATATTCGGTTTCTCCATTTTTAGATATCATTATATCTGTTATATGAAC
>CALVZF010000027.1 GCA_944372455.1 uncultured Bacilli bacterium | reverse complement strand
GCATTATAAAAGGATGATTTTCATCATCCCTTTACATTGTATTTTTTTCTTCACCAACACTATTTGACAAAGAACCTTTAATTTTCTTCTTTTTCTATAACAGTTTTACCTTTATACGTTCCACAATTTGGACATACTCTATGAGGACGAATTGCTTCTCCACATTTAGGACATTTTACTGTATTATTAGCGGTAATAATGTAATTACCATTTCTTCTCATTCTTTTTTTAGTTTTACTTGTTCTTCTGAATGGTACTGCCATTTATGTCTTCCTCCTATTCTTTATCTAACAATTGATTTAATTTTTCAAATGGATTATTTTTATTAGAAATTTTTTCTCCATCTTTAATCAATTGCCATCCATCTCCCTTATATTCTTTTTCATAAGCATCAGAACTTACAATACGAAGTGGGATTTCTACTACAATATTTTCCCACAAATAACTCTTTAATTCAAGTGTATTTACATCTTTTTTTAAATTATTTTCATCAATATCATCAATTATTTCATCTATTTTAATATTAAATAGATATTTTACTGGTTTTAAGGTAACAGAGCATGGTAAAGTCATTGTGCCAGTAGCTTCAATATTTAATTCTAAATCGCCAGTATCTAATTTTTTTATTTCACCTAATACTTTTACTTCTGTAATTTCCTTAATATCTGTATTTTTTAAATATGAATCGTCATAATTAATGATTTCATTAATTACAATTTTATCTACTGTATTAGAATTTAATAAACTTATATCAATCATTGCTTCACCTGCTTATTTTTTAGTCTTAACTTTATTGTTTTCTTTTTTATTTTCATAATTTTCAAGTACACTATAGACTTCTCTTCTTCTTATATGTTTACATACAAAAGAATATGGTTTTTTATCTAATTCTTCTCTAAATTTTAAATTGTGGGGTCCATTAAGTACTTGTGTTACATCAAATTCAATTTTATTTAATTTTTCTAAGTTATACCCGTATTTTTCCCCAAAAATTTTTGAAGTATATAAAAATCCTTTTTCTAAATCCACGTACTCAAATGGGTCGCTATGACTAAATGGATGGTCTTTTAATTGTTGTTTTACATATACATATTTTCCCTCATAAGGATTAGCAATATATAATCCACAGGTTTTTTTAGTTTTTCCTGTATATACTTTAGTATATATTGGTTTATTTTCATCTAAAATTCTACATAGAATTTGAATTTTATTACTAAAATTGGTTTTAATAATCTTGTTTTCATCACTAATTAAAAAGCATATATTAGATTTATTATCATAATTACCTTTCTGTAAATCATCTAAAGTTTTAGAATTTAAAGTATAATATATTCCTTCATAATCTTTTAAATCTTTAATCTCATAACATTTACTGCTTTTTAAAACTTTTTGAAAATTATTAACTTTATTTTTAATACCTTTAAGATCATCTAAATAAATAATTTCTATATTTTTCATATTACTCCTTCTTTCAAATAGGATAGCCTATATAATAGCAAAATTAGTCTTTTATGTCAAATTAGCTATTTATATTCTAGTAAATATTTTAAGGTTTCATCTAAGGTTTTAGCTTCATATATATCAATATTATAATTATGTTTTTTCATCTCTTGTTGAACTTCTTTAAAATTATCAGTAGGACTCAAAAATATATCACAATCATTTTTTACTGAGCCTGCTAATTTATATTTAACCCCTCCAATCTCACCAATATTTCCTTCTATATCTATAGTTCCAGTTCCGCAAATCTTTTTATTTTTTGAAATATTAGAATTAGTAATTCTATCATAAATTCCTATAGTCATCATTAATCCTCCACTAGGGCCTGCTTCATTAGAATTAAATTTAACATCAACTTTTGGATCAGTTTCTAATACATAATTAGTAGTTAAAGCTATTCCTGCTTTCTTTTCATTATCTATTTCAATAATTTCTACTTTTTTAAGTTTTTTCTTTTCTTTACTCATTACCTCTACTTCTATAATATCTCCTATAGATTTGGAATTTACTACTTCTTTAAATTCATCCAAATTATGAATAATTGTATTATCTGCTTTAATAATTTGATCTCCAACAACAATATCTGTTTTAGCTTCATCCAAAACATAAGTAACAAGTGCTTTTTCTCCTGTTATATCTATTTTTTTACCAGCAACCCTATAGGCATTTATTAAGGCGTTATTGATAGATTCAGTAAGCAAAATTTTATTTCTATATAATTCTTCTTCATAATTATAATTTGTTTCTACAATTTTTTCTTTATCCCAAGATGGAATTATATAAGATAACAAGTAAGTTCCAATATTTCCTTTAAGTTGATTAACATAACACATATTTATATCTTGATTACCTTCTTTACCATTTACTGTGATTCTATCCCCTAAATTTAAGATGCCTCCTCCATTATATATATAGTATGGCAACGGAAAAGTAAGAATGACATACAAAACTATAAAAGTTATAATTAAAACTAGATTTTCTTTTATAAAATTTTTAACTTTAACATATATTTTATTGAACATGATTTATCTCCTTCTATAACTAATTATAACAAAAATTAGGTGAATATATGAAAAAATATTTAAATTCTTTTTTTATTTTAATAATAACTATATTTTTAACTATAGAAGTAATACTAAATTCTAGTGAAGTAATTGATAGTGCTAGATTTTCTTTTACAATATGGAAAGATAATATTTTTCCTACTTTATTTCCTTTTTTTGTTGCTTCTAACTTACTTATTAAATATGGATTTGTAGAACTAATCGGAGAATTTTTTAAACCAATTATGAATAAAATTTTTAAACTTAAAGGAGAATGTTCCTTTGTATTAATTTTAAGTATGCTTAGTGGATTCCCTTCAAGTGCAAAATACACTAAAGAGCTTTATGATAATGGAATAATAAATGAAGAAGAAGGAACTAAACTATTAACTTTTACTCATTTTCCTAATCCGTTATTTGTTATAGGAACTGTTGCAGTTTCATTTTTAAATAACAAATTAATTGGCTTTTTAATTTTAGCCTCAATCTATTTATCTAATTTTATTATAGGTTTAATTTTTAGAAATTATTATATTTCTAACTCTTCATCTAAAGTTTCTATGTCACACGCTTTTATTGCAATGAAAAAAAGATACATAAAAAACAAAAACTTTGGAAGTATTTTAACTGAAACTTTAATAGATAGTATTAATCTATTACTATTAATTTTAGGAACTATTTCGCTTTTCTTAATTGTAAATAAAATAATTACTACAATGTTTTCATTAGGAGATTTTAATAGAGCTTTATTATCAGGCATTTTTGAAATGACTGGCGGTTTAAAATATTTTTCAATGTTAAATCTATCAATAGAAGTTAAAGCAATCTTTACTACTATGATTTTAGCTTTTGGTGGACTTTCAGTTCATACACAAGTTTATAGTATAATTGCTGATACTAAAATTAAATACTCGCCATATTTACTAGCTAGAACCCTTCAAATAGTAATAAGTGGGATTATAATGTACATATTTTTATTGTTTATTTAAAATAAAAAATATTATAGGGCTTAAAACTTGTTATATTTTTTATTGTAATTATTTACAATATAGTATATAATTTTATTATGATACTAATAATAGTAAAAAGGGGCATTATATATGTTAAGAAAATTTGATTTAGAAAAAATACCTATTGTAGAAATTGTTAATGATATAATTATTGATGCAGTAAAAAGAGATGCTAGTGATATTCATTTTGATCCTCATGATAACTTTTTACTTGTAAGAATCCGTATAGATGGTGAATTAATTGACTATTCTGAAATTCCCAATGCCTATCAAAAGAATTTGATAACTCGTATTAAAATAATTTCTGGAATGAATATAACTGAAAGTAGATTACCCCAAGATGGCGCAATTAAAACTAAAATAAAAGATTACGATTTAGACTTGCGTGTTTCTGCTCTTCCTACCAATAAGGGTGAAAAGGTAGTTATTCGTATCTTAGACTATACAATGAGTGCACAAGGATTAGAAAAATTAGGATTTAGTGATAAAAATCTTAAAAAGGTACGTGAAATGATTAAAGTACCTAATGGAATCATTTTAGTTACTGGAGCTACTGGTAGTGGTAAGAGTACAACAGTTTACTCTATTTTATCAAAGCTCAATAAAGAAAACATAAATATAATGTCAGTTGAAGATCCAATAGAAATGGATATTGAAGGTATAAATCAAATTCAAGTTAACAGTGAAATAGGTCTTACTTTTGCAAATGTACTACGTTCTATTTTAAGACAAGACCCTAATATTATAATGATTGGAGAAATAAGAGATACTGAAACCGCTCAAATTGCCGTCAGAGCTTCAATAACTGGACACTTAGTATTATCAACTTTGCATACTAATAATTCACTTACTACTATTGAAAGACTTCTAGATATGAACGTAGAAAGATACTTACTTGGAAGTGCTTTAACTGGTATCATTTCTCAAAAATTAGCGCGTAGATTATGTCCTAACTGTAAAAGAAAAAGAAAAACTATAGAATACGAAAAAGATTTATTCAAAAAAACATTAAATAAAGATATAGAAGAAATTTATGTTCCGGGAGTATGTGCAGAATGTACCGGGGGATACAAAGGAAGAATTGCTATACAAGAAGTACTTACTATTAATGAAGATATTAAAGATGCAATTGCTAATAACGTAAGAAAAGAAGAACTTAGAAATTTAGTATATGAACGAACTGATACAATTACTTTATTGCAAGATGGTTTAAATAAAGTTATTAATGGAGAAACCTCATTGGAAGAAGTTTTAAAATTAATTGAACTTGATGACAGTATTGAAAATATTGAAGCAGAAAATAACAACTTAAAAAACGTTAGTAGCATTACGGAAGATGTTACTAATATACTAGATAAAAATACTAATCAAATAGATATTAGTAATATTGTGCAAGAACCTGAAGTAATTGATTTTTAAAAAGAGCCCTTAATAGAGCTCTTTTCCGTTTGTCTAATTTTTTATAAAGTTAATACAGTTCTAAAACCTATACTTTCATGAGCTTGTCCTGTGCTAACATAGGCACATGAAACTCCTGCTAATTTGTCATAATCATTATACCCTCCACGTAGAAGCCAAGCAGAATTACTGTTTACTAAATATGAAATATCGGAATACCAATGTATTGTTTCCCAAGTAGCATCTCCTAATATTGCTTTATCTTTGGTAACATCGTTATTATTACTTCCTATATATAAATCATAATATTTAGTTTCCGGAAATACAGTAAAACCTGAAAAACTAGTTTGTTGATTATAGTTAGCCATTGTATTTTCCCATACACCACCAGACATGTCATATACTCCATATATAGTTCCTGTAGTACTAGCACCTCTACCTTTATTTAAGACTTTTGATCCATCGCAGGAAGTTGTAGAACAAGTAATGTCGTTGTATGAATAATGTTGAGCATTAATTGAAGCATTTGGACTTCCTCCACTTAATCCAGTATATTGTAAATTGTTAATATAAACTTCTTTATCTTCACCTGTATATGTATCATTTCCGCTTTTACCATATTGACTAAGAGCTAAATAAGCTACTGCACCCCATTCGGTATTTTTCATTGAATGAGAATTTACATTGCCTGTTAGTCCATAAGTATCATTACCAGAGAATGTTACTACTCCAGTACTATTATTCATAGTACCGCCTGTAAATTTTAGCGAAGTTAAAAATTGATCTTTAACATTTAAATTTACAATAGGATTTATTGTTGGAAGTATATATGGAGAGTCACTTGTGCCTCCGGTTTCAAACTTTCCTACCCAAAAACCAGTTAATTCTTCACTACCGAAAGTAAAAGCTGGATGAGTGTAATAATTTGAATTTTCTCCATTATCAGTTATTCCATTTCTATAAACTGTCTCACTGACTCCTGTAGTAGACGTTTCTTTTTCAAATTCTATATCAATTTGTGGTGGGGTAGAAATATTAGTGGCACTTCCAATATGACTAGGAATTTTATATTTATATCTTGGGATCCAAACCCACATTGCATTAATATCACTCATTTTTATTTCAGTTAAAACTTCTGCATTTTTATACGTATCTCTAGAGTTTTCTGTTACAGTAACTGCATTAGCCCATTGTTGATTAGAATAATCATACCAATTATCTATTGAAGCCTTTACCCAATTATCTGTACTTTCATTATAAATTACTGGTATCATTCCTTCTGCTAATACTGGAGCATTTTCTCTATTTTTACCTTGAATCGTAGGAGACTCTGTACGACCGTTATCTAATATAATATTGTTATTTTCATATCCTGTTTGTACTCCTACTTGTGTTATCACACTTTGATTTGAATTATTTTTAATAACTATTGTAATTGTTTTTTTTTCTTTAGAATTTAATACATCACTTGCGGGATTTAAACTTTCTGTTGATACCCCTACTTCTACATTACTAGTAACATTACTTTTATGCCATACTTTATACTTAATATTTCCTGTAGTTTCATTTTGTACTGTAATATTAAATTCTTTATTAGAAGTAGGTTCTACAGTAATAGTTCCGTAATCATTATTAGAAGCAATTATAAAGTCTGATTCATTAGTAGTTAATTTGATGTTTACGTTTGAAGCTTTTAAAACTGCAATTCCTGCTTTTTCTACAGTTCTTTGAAAAAGGGCCATAGAAGTATAAACTGAGGTAAATAGTAAAGTAAGTACTAATATTAATAATGGATATACAGTTCTTATGCCTATTATCTTGCTTTTTTCCTTCATATTCATCATTCCCACACGTAATTATACTATATTAATTATATAATAAAATACATTAATTTTCAACCACTAAAAAAAGATATTTTTTGATATCGTTTTATGCCATATTATGGTATATTTCTTGAACATCATCAATATCTTCTAAAACTTCTATTAATTTTTCTACCTTTTCACGGATATCGTCTGTAACTTCTACTAAATTATCTGATATATAGGTAACTTCGCTCACTAAAAATTCGGTAACTCCTGCATTAGCTAAGGATTCTTTTACATTTATGAAAACTTCTGGTTCAGTTATTATTTCATAACTATCTTCATTCACTTTAAAATCTATTGCTCCGTTATCTAAAGCTATCATCATCATTTCATCTTCATTATAAGAGTTGGGAATTACGATAACTCCTTTTCTTTTAAACATATATGATACACTACCATCTGTACCTAAATTACCACCACGTTTGGTAAAAGCAGTTCTAACATCTGATGCAGTTCTATTTTTATTATCTGTTAAGCAATCTACCATAAAAGCAATTCCATTTGGACCATAGCCTTCATATCTTAAGGCTTCATAATGTTCAGTGCTTCCAGCCCCCTTAGCTTTGTCAATAGCTTTTTGAATATTATCTTTAGGCATGTTTTGGCTTCTAGCTTTTTCAATTACCATTCTAAGAGTTGCATTATTTACAGGATCAGGATCTCCATTACTTGCTGCAACATAAATTTCTTTAGCTAATTTTTGAAAAACTTTACCACGTGCAGCATCAATTGCACCCTTTTTATGTTTTATTGTTGACCATTTACTATGTCCTGACATATTCTCACCTCATAAACATTATATAAAATTTTTAGTTATTTGTCTATTTATATTTAGTCTTCTTTTATTTCCTTTTTTAATTCATATAAAATATTTAATGCTTCTAAAGGAGTAATTTCTAATGGATTTATTTCCTTAATTCTTTCTTCAATTACACTAGTTTTTTCTTCACATTTATCAAAATCAAGTGAAATTTGTGTATAATTTTCTTCTTTTTTACTGCCTTTTTCATATATGTTTAAAATTTCATTTGCTCTTTTAATTAAATCATCTGGTAGGTTAGCAAGTCGTGCGACATGAATTCCGTAACTTTTATCAACGGCTCCATTTTTAATTTTGTGTAAGAAAGTTATTTTTCCTTTTTCTTCATGAGCTGAAACGTGAATATTTTTAAGTCCAGATATTTTGTGTTCTAAAGCAGTAAGTTCGTGATAATGAGTTGAAAATAAAGTTTTTGCTTGAATGTTATTACAAATATATTCTAATATAGCTTGTGCTAAACTCATTCCATCGTAAGTAGCAGTTCCACGACCTAATTCATCAAATAAAATTAGACTGTTTTTAGTTGCATTCATCAAGGCATGATTAGCTTCTATCATTTCAACCATAAAAGTAGATTCACCACTCACTAAATCATCAGAAGCCCCTATTCTTGTAAAAATCTTATCAAAAATTGGCATACTGCATTCAGTAGCAGGTACAAAACACCCTATTTGTGCCATTATAACAGTTATCGCAAATTGTCTCATATATGTAGATTTTCCACTCATATTAGGACCAGTTATAAGTAATACATTAGTTCCTTCATTCATTATGATATCATTTGATACATAATCACTTTTCATTACTTTTTCAACCACTGGATGTCTATTATTCTTAATGTATACTTCTCTATTTTCAATTAATTTAGGTCTTACATATTTATTTTCTTCTACTACTGTAGTAAAAGAAGCTAAAACATCTATTTCTGATAAAACTTTGGCAATATCTTGAAGTCTAGAAATATATTTTTGAATTTGACTTCTTATTTCGCAAAATAAATTATATTCTAATTCAATAATTTTTTCTTCTGCATTAAGTACTAAAGCTTCTTTTTCTTTTAGCAATGGAGTAATAAATCTTTCGCCATTTGTTAACGTTTGTTTTCTTTCGTATCCAAATTCTTCTTTAACTTGATTTAAATTACTTTTAGAAACTTCAATATAATAACCAAAAACTCTGTTGTATCCTACTTTTAAATTTTTAATTCCAGTACGAATTCTTTCTTCATTTTCTAACTTAGCTATAAAATCCTTACCTGAATATCTTATTTCTTTAAGTTCATCTAATTCACTATTAAATCCAGTCTTAATTAAATACCCTTCCTTAAGTCCTACTGGTGGAGTTTCATATAAACTTTGTTCTAAAAGATTATACAATTCATCTAAAGTTTCTATATCGTAATAAAAATTAATCTGTTTTAAATAATCTTTAATTTGAGGTAAAACTTTTAAAGAATTTTTTAATTGAATTAAGTCTCTACCATTCGCATTTCCATAAGCAACTCTTCCAGTAAGTCTTTCTATATCGTAAACTTCACATAATAAATTTCTTAATTCTTCTTTTATAATAAATTGATTTAAAAGAGTATCAATTACATCGTAACGTTGTTCAATTTTTGATTTATCAATCAATGGATTTTCAATCCATTGTTTTAATAATCTAGATCCGGCTGCAGTCTTAGTTTTATCTAAAAGCCAAATTAAAGAATAATTTCTTTGTTTTAATCTTAATGTTTCAGTAAGTTCTAGATTTCTTTTAGTATGGACATCCATTTTCAAATAGTTATTGTTTCTAACTTTAACTTTTTGTAAATGATTTAAACTTCTTTTTTGAGTTTCTTCTAAGTATCCTAATAAATGTTTCACTGTAGTTTGATACCTAATATCATTTAAATCATTATATAAGTGTAAATATTTTTCATCTTCATTTATAGTATCAAATACTGTAATGGATAAATGATATTGATTTTTTAAAATATTAATTATTGCTTTATCACATTTGTCAGTAATAATTACTTCATTTAAACCTAAATTAATTACTTCATTTATTAATTTAGGAATTTCATGATTAGTCAAAAATACTTTAAATTCACCAGTAGAAATATCCGTATAACTAATTCCATAAGCATGGTTAAAATCATAAATGTTACCTATATAATTATTTTCCTTTTCATTTAATAATTCATTATTTATTAAAGTACCCTTTGAAACAATTTGTACTATTTCTCTTTTAACTAACCCCTTAGCTGTTTTAGGATCTTCAACTTGTTCACAAATACCCACTTTATATCCTTTTTCAATTAATTTTTCAATATAAATATTAACTGCATGATACGGAATACCACACATAGGAATTCTTTCTTCTAATCCAGCATTTTTACCAGTTAAAGTAAGTTCTAATTCTCTAGAAATGTTGATTGCATCATCAAAAAATAATTCATAAAAATCTCCAAGTCTAAAAAATAAAATTACTTCTTCATTAGCTTCTTTTATTTCTAAATATTGTTGCATCATAGGGCTAAGTTTACTTTTATTTACTTCACTACGTTTCATAAATCGTCACCAATATTTATTATACAATAAAATCTGGAAATAATTAGCAGAAAAAAAGAAAAAACAACAAAAATTGTCGTTTTAACTATTTTCTAGAAACATATTTTCCATCTTTTGTATATATAACTATTTCTTCACCTTGCTCAATAAATAATGGAACTTTTACTAATAAACCAGTTTCTACAATTGCATCTTTTTGAGCATTTGAAGATGTATTTCCTTTAACAGCTGGTTCTGTTTTAGTAACTACTACATCAATTTTTTCTGGAAGATTAAGTCCTAACATTTCTCCTTCGTAAAATATAATATCTACGTCTAAATTTTCTTTTAAAAATTTACTTTCTTCCATAATTTTACTTTTATTGATTGCAATTTGTTCAAATGTTTCCATATTCATAAAGTTATAATCATCACCATCTGCATATAAAAATTGCATTGGATGTTTTTCAATACGTGCTTTTTCTACTTTAACACTTGAATTGAATGTATTTTCTATAATTGCACCTGTTCTTAAGTTTTTAAGTTTAGCTTTTACGAAAGCTGCCCCTTTACCAGGTTTTACATGTTGGAAATCCATTACTTGGTATATATTTCCTTCATATAAAATAGTCATACCAATTTTAAAGTCATTAACACCAATCATGTTTTCACTCCTTATCTAATTATCAAGTTATAATTATTTGTTTTCTTTATGAGTAGTATGTTTTTGACACTTTGGACAATATTTACTAACTTCTAAACGTTCTGGATTATTTTTCTTATTTTTACTAACTCTATAATTTTGTTCTTTACATTCAGTACACGCAAGTGTAACTAAACTTCTATTACCAACTTTTGCCATTGTATAAACCTCCTCTTTTCAGCACTCCAATATTATAACAGATATTATTTATCTTGTAAATTATATTTTTTTAATTATTGTTTTATGTTATTAGAATTATACAAATCCCAAAAAGCATTTGAAACTCTTGAAGAAATTCGTTTATTAACATTTGATGAATAACTAGAACCATTATATTTATGACTTATATCGGGAGAAACTACTGCAATACTCATAATTGGATTATCAAAAGGTGCATATCCTATAAAAGTTTTAGTAGTGGTTTCTTTATCTATTTTTCCATCACCATCGCTATCAAAAAAGCTTTCACTAGTTCCAGTTTTACCTGCAGGATCTGGGGCATTTCCCATATATCCTACTCCAAGTCCACCTGGATTTAAAACCGCTTTAAAACCTTCTTGAGCTCTTTTCATATATTTTTCTTCAGTACTTACCCTATTGATTTCTTGTTTTTCAATAGTTTCAATTTTTTTATCTAATACTCCATCTTTATTAGATTCATATATTTCTTTTAATAAATGAGTTTTATATCTAATCCCGCCATTTGCAAATGTAGAAACATATTGACTAAGTTGTATTGGGGTATATGTATCATATTGTCCAATTACAAAATCTAATAAATGACCTGACTGAGTACTTGTACCTTTATATCCAGTACTTTCTACTGGTAAATCAATTCCAGTTTTAACTCCTAACCCAAAGCTATTATACATATTTCTATATGTAGTAAAAGCTTCTTTATCTATTTTTAAAGGTTGATCATATACATAATTACCTTTACCAACTCTTATTGCCACTTTAAATTGATAAACGTTTGATGATTGTGCTAGTGCTCTAATATCATTTAAAGTACCTAAACTTTTAGACCATGAACATTTAATTGGAGTATCTTTTATTTTTATACATTCATCTTTAATACTTTCATTTATTTTTAAATTTCCAGTGTTATATCCAACTAAAATTGAAGCTCCTTTTACTACAGATCCTACTGTAACAGGAGAAGTTGTAATTCCTGGCGTATAATCATATACTTTTAATTCTCCATTTTTATTTAAAACTTGTTTACCTGCCATAGCTAGTATTTCCCCTGTTTGTGGATCTTGTACTACAGCCATACTTCTATCATAAAAGTCTGTATTAGGTTCTTTTTTTGCATTTAAAACTTCTTCAGTTAATATATCTTCTAGTTGTTTTTGTAAATTAATATCAATTGTTAAAACAATATCATTGCCTCTTTTACCTTCACTAATTAATTCATAAGAATTATCCTCTAAAATTTTATATTTAGCTTTAGTGCCCTTTAATACATCTTCATATTGATATTCTAGATAACTAATACCTACTCTATCATTTAAGCTATACCCTTTATCTAAATATTCATCTTTAAGTTCTAAAGGAATCCCTTGGCTTTCTGATGAAACTTTACCTAAAATAGTTTTAAACACTTCCCCATAAGGATATACTCTTTCCCAATCAAGTTTAGTGTTAAATCCATTTAATTCACTTGCTTTTTCACTTATTAAAGCATATTCTTCTTCTGAAACATCTTTATTTTTGATAATTTTTTCATCATAAGAATACCCATTATTCATTAAATAATAAATATAAGCTATTTTTTTGTCTTCTTCACTAAATTTATTTAATTCTTCATCAGTTATTCTTTCAAGTTTTAATTTATATAAATCTTGTTCGGTAAGTTTTCTTTCTTCTAATTTTTGATATTCACTATCCTTAATTAGTGCTTTAGCTTTATCACTATGTAGTGCCATCCAATATTCTTTTAAATTAGTAGTAGTTAATTTACTATAATCAAGTTCTATCATTTTGGAAACTTTTTTAGCAAGTTCTAATTCTTCTTTTATTGTAACTCCTTTAACCTTCTTATAGAAAATAGTTTTAACTGGAACATTATCTACTAGTAAGTTATGATTCCTATCATATATTCTACCTCTAGGGGCACTAGGTCCATCAACTATATTACTAGAATTTTCCACTAATAAGTTTTGATATTTTTCATTACTTATTAATTGTACACTAAATAATTTAAAGGCTAATAAAGAGAATAAAAATATTACTAAAGCTATTAAAATATTAAAACGTTTTTCTATAATTTCTTTTATAAAACGTTTATTTTTATTTTCAAATCTAAATCTCATTATTACACCTTCTTTCTTATTAAAATTATATAATATTTATATTTTTTTGTATATAAACTTTAATTGTTATTTTCAATATTTGATAATGCTTTTAACACACCTATTTTCCCATATTGATAAGTTAACGCTCCTTGTTGATATGCAATATATGGATATCTTAATGGTCCATCACACGATAATTCTATTGAAGAGCCTGAAGTAAAGCAGCCTGCTGCCATTATTACTTTATCATCATATCCTGGCATGTCCCAAGGATATGGAGTGGCGAAAGAATCTATTGGAGAAGCATTTTGGATTCCTTCACAATATTTTATTAACTTATTTTCGTCTTCAAAAATAATATTTTGAACTATATCTACTCTTTCTTCATTATATTTAGGCTCAACTTTATATCCTTTTTCTTCTAATATTTTACTTGTAAATACGGCAGTTTTTAAAGCTGAAGCTACTACTGAAGGAGCTAAAAAAATTCCTTGTAAAATTTGTTTATTAATTCCCAAAGTAGGTCCTACTTCTATTCCCTCTCCTGGAACAGTAAGACGTTCTGCTGCTAAATTTACTAAAGTTTCTTTACCTACTATATATCCACCGTTTGGAGCAATTCCTCCGCCTAAATTTTTTATTAGTGAACCTACTACAATATCTGCTCCTACTTCTATTGGTTCTATTTTTGTTACAAACTCGCAATAACAATTATCTATCATTATTATTATCTCATTATCTATATTTTTTATGAATTTAATTACTTCTTTTACTTTATCAATTGATATACTTTTTCTAGTAGAGTATCCTTTTGATCTTTGAATTTCAATAACTTTAATTTTTTGGCTAGTAATTACTTCTTTAATTTTTTCATAATCAAAGTCATTGTTAATTAGATCTATTTCTTCATAATTAATTCCATAGCTTTTTAAAGATGAGGGATTATCTTTTATTCCAATTACTTCATGTAAGGTATCATAAGGAGTTCCAGTTATACTAAGTAAAGTGTCATTTGGTCTTAAAAGTGCAAATAAAGCGACTGTTAAAGCATGGGTTCCAGAAATAAACTGACTTCGTACTAGTGCTTTTTCTGCTTTAAAAATATCTTTATATACATTTTCAATTGCTTCTCTACCAATATCTCCATAACCATACCCAGTACTTCCATTAAAGTGTTCTGTACTTATTTTATTATTTATAAACGCTGATAGTACTTTCATACTATTAAATTCTTCAATATCGTTAATTTTATTTAAAATAGGTTTAATCTTTTCTTCAGTAGAACGTGCTAAAGCGATTAAGTTATCACTTATTTTTAAAGTATTATCCATTATTATATCCTCCATCCACTCTAATTATTTCAGAATTAATATAACTTGCTTCATCACTTGCTAAAAAAACAATTACTTTGGCAATCTCTTCTGGACTAGCAAATCTATTTAATAAGATTTTTTTATTCTCCTTTTCAATAAAACTTTTATCTAATTCTTTATTCATTGGAGTATCTACCCAACCTGGCGCTACTGCATTTACATTTATATATGGGGCATAATAACAAGCTAAGTTTTTAGTTAAAGAAATTAATCCTGCTTTACTTGCATCATAATCTAGACTTTCAACATAGTTTGTATCTATTCCATTAGTTGAAGCTACATTAACAATTTTTCCATATTTATTTTCTAACATATATTTACCTACATATTTACTTAAAAGGAAAGGTCCAACTAAATTAGTGTCAAGTATTTTTAAAAAGTTAGCTTTTGTTTTATCTTCAAAAGTAGTATCAATTGCAATTCCTGCATTATTAATTAAAATATCAATTTTGCCAAATGCTAATATAGAAGTCTCTACCATTTTTTTAATTTCTGATTCATTTGTTATATCTGCTTTTACTAAAATTATTTTAATTTGATACTTATTTTCTAATTCTTTTTTTAAATTTATAGCCTCATTTAAAGAAGTATTATAATTTAAAATTAAATTACAATTATATTTAGCTAATAATATTGCTACTTCTTTACCAATTCCGGTAGCTGATCCAGTTATAAGAGCTACTTTATTTTTAAAATCCATAATTACCACCAAATATAATTTTATAACATTGGAAAGTAAATTACAATTATTTTTATTTTTTTCTTTTTTATAAAACATAGAACAAATGATTTACATAATATTTGTTTTAAATCATAAAATTTAATGGTGATGAATAAATGTATGACTACTTAATTAATGAATACATTAATAGACTTACTAAGGATGAAATTAAAAATTTTGCTTTTGTAAAAGGAATTGAACTTACTAATGATGAAACTGATATAATCTATGATTATGCTAAAAATCATTGGAGAACTTTTGTCCATGGTAATCCAAGACCTTTATTGGATGAATTAAAGAAAAAGGTAAATCCACTTACCTATAATAAAATAGAATCTATGTATATTGAAGCAAGAAATAAGTATTTAAATTAATAAAATGTAGGTGTTTACCTACATTTTATTAATTTGGTATTACTATTAATCTAGAAGTAGTTGTGTCTGTAGAACCTGCACCTACATCGTTTAAACTGCTAAATATTCCAATATTAGCTCCTTCGTTATATGTACCGCCTCTTGTTAAGAATGGATTATCTGTATCCATTGAACTTAGAGTATCGTTATACCATCCTTTTGTTTCTTCTAAAGCATCTCCTAAGATGTAAGTTTTATCTGTACTGTAACTGTCATAGTGTTTTTTATTTGCTTCTGTTGTAAAGAAATCGGCTGTAAATCCTGATGAAGCTAGTGAATTATTATAATTTGCCATTACGTATTCTTTTCTTTCTCCTACCATATCATAAACTCCATATACTGTTCCAGAAGTACTTGCTCCGGTTCCTTTTAAGATATCTTTGGTTCCCTTACATTCTTTTAAGACTTGTGTACCACAATATTGACCATTAAATGCATAGATACTTCTATCTGAAGTAGAAATATTATTTGCTCCTGGTACTAATCCTGCACTTCTTCCATTAATAAGGGCAGCACTTGAATTTATGTAAATTTCTTTATTTGCTCCTGTAAAATTAGTGTTGCCTGCTTTTCCATATTTACTTTGTGATAGGTAGGCTATTGCTCCCCATTCTGTATTTTTTATTAGATGAGAAGTAGCATCATTAGTAAATCTAGTTTCAAAGTTATTTCTATAAAAACTAAGTGTTTGTTGTTTTGACATTAACGTTGTTTCAAATTTACTAACCCAAAAACCAGATAGTTCTTTATCCCAACCAGATTGGTCATAAGCTGTTGTTTTGTATACTTTACTTCCATCTCTGAATGCTGGGTGGGTATAATATTCTGTTTTTGCTACTCCACTTGTATTTATACTTACTCCTGTTGAGGTAACCCCACTTTCAAACTCTACATCTATCATACTTGGTAATGCATTTGTCCCTGTATTATTTATCTTATATTTATATCTTGGGATCCAAGTATAATAATTACTAATATTTTGGGGATTTATTTGTTCTCCTGGAGCTGACATCAAATATTCTTCTCCTGATTTATTTTGAAAATCTCTATTACATAATAAAGTAAGACCTATAGTAATTTCATTAATTAGTGATGAATCCATTGTATCAACAGTATTATCGCCATTAATATCTGCTCTTTGATTAAATGTCTCTTCGGTAAAACTGGTAAGTTCTTCTAGTGTTTCTAAAGTTAGCACTCCAACAAAATATTCTGATATTAATTTTGAATCTTCTTCAGTAAGATCACCATCAGGCTCAGGTATTGTAAATTCACCAGTTTCTTCATTATAATTATAACCTACTCCTGTAACATCACCTAACTTACCATCCCAGGGTGTACAGTTTGCTTTATTTTGATTAACGGTTACTGCATTAGCCCACTCCTGCTTAGAATAATCATACCAGCCTAAGTCTCCTCCTGCTTTGACCCATACGTTGTTTGTTTCATCATAAACTACTGGTATCATTCCTTCTGCTAGTTTTCCTTCATTTACTATCCCTTCTTGAGTGTT
>CALVZF010000026.1 GCA_944372455.1 uncultured Bacilli bacterium | reverse complement strand
GTTCATATAACAGATATAATGATATCTAAAAATGGAGAAACCGAATATACACCGTACGGAAAATATAAAATACCTGTTGAAGTAAGTGGGAATTTAGTAAATCATTCAAGTAATGAATTAAGTGATACGGACGGTTCAATTACAGTAACTTATAATGAAGAAAAAAACACCTATACAATTAAAGGTACTCAAGAAAATAATACAGATGTTTACTTATTGAATGCAACAACATCCATAGGAGAGTTAAAAGCTGGAGAGAGTTTAACTTTTGCACTAAAAAGAATATCCGGTAGTAACACTGGAAATATAAGACTTACTGTTGGCTTTGTGGATGAAGAAGGAAGTATAGATTGGACAAACTATGCAGCTCTTTCTACTACCAATAATGAAAATATACGTGTAAGCACTGCTCAAAAAAATGTAAGTATTAAGTATTTAAGATTTCACATATATAAGGGTGATTATGACGTTGAATTACAAGCACAAATATTAAAAGGCTCATATACAAGTGATACACTTCCAAATTATGAACCATATGTAGAACCAGTAACAACTAATATATATTTAGATGAACCATTAAGAAAAATAGGCGACGTTTCGGATTATATTGATTATGGAACGGGAAAATTGATAAGAAATATATATGAATATAGGCTTACAGGAAATGAAAGTGGTTGGTATGATAGAAATTTAAGTTATGATGCATACGGTATAGTTTTTAGAAATCCAACTTTAACTCCAAATAACATGACCGGTACAACTGCACTAAGTAACTACTTCAAATATGGAAGTATTGCGAATGGTAGAGGTGTATTTACTAAAGCTAGTACAGGCACAGATATTCAATTTAATATAGCTGATGGACAACTTGGTATTAGTAAAGATGAAACAACTACTGTAAGGCTTCAAAAATGGTTAGATTGGTTAAAAGATCATTATAATGATGTACCAGTCACTATAAATTATATTTTAGAAACTCCAATGGAGGAAAAAATTGATTTACCAACTATAAAATCACTAAATGGCATAACTAATATTCAAATTTTAACAGACGTTAAACCAGATTTTTCTGGTAAAGTTACAAAAACTAGATAAACAATTCAAAATTTTTGAATTGTTTTTTTTATATATCTAATTATACAAATGTTATATAATTTTATAAATATACAATATCTTTCTTTTATTAAATTACTTAAAAAACTAGACAAAATATAAATTTTATTGTATAATTTACAAGTGCGTTTTTTTTGAAGGGGAGTATATATATATGAAAAAAACAAAAATAGTTGCAACAATTGGACCTGTTAGTGAAAATGAAGAAGTTTTAAGAAAATTAATAGAAAAAGGGTTAAATTGTATACGTATAAATATGAGTCATGCATATTATGACGAGTGTATGAATAGAATTAACATTGTAAGGAAATTAAATGAAGAAATGAATAGTAATATAGGTATACTAGTTGATACAAAAGGGCCTGAACTTAGAACAGGTGATTTTGAAAATGGTATGATTACTCTTAACAAAGATGATATAGTATATGTTACTAGCAAGGAAGTATTAGGAACTAATGATTTATTTACAATTCGTTATCAAAATCTAGAAAAAGATTTACAAAAAGGAAGTATTATTCTTTTAAATAACGGATTAGTAAAATTAACTGTATTAGAAGTAGAGAAAGAAAAATTAAAATGTATTGTTGAAAATACTGGCAGTATTAAAAATAAAAGAAGTGTTAATTTACCGGGTATAAAATTATCCATTCCATTCTTATCTGAAAAGGATATTAATGATATTAACTTTGCAATAGATAATGATGCAGATTATATCGCACTTTCTTTTGTATCAAATAAAGATGATGTATTAGAAGTTAGAAATATTCTTACTGAAAGAGGTAATACTCATATTCAATTAATTTCTAAAATAGAAAATCAAATGGCAGTAAATGATATAGAAGAAATATTAAAAGTTAGTGATGGAATAATGGTTGCAAGAGGAGATCTTGGAGTTGAAGTGCCAATGGAAAAACTTCCATCAATTCAAAAAAGATTAGTAAATCTTGCAAATAAATATGGTAAAATTTGTATAGTTGCAACAGAAATGCTTGCTTCAATGGAATTTTCGCCAAGACCTACAAGAGCAGAAGTAAGTGATGTTGCAAATGCTATTCTTGATGGTACTGATGCAATAATGTTAAGTGGTGAAACTGCATCAGGAGATTTTCCAGTAGAAACAGTAAGCATCATGTCAAAAATCGCTATTGAAACAGAAAAAAGTTTTAAAGCTTCAAGAATAAATTATAATGATGAAGATTTACCAATAACTAAAGTAATCGCAAGTAGTGTTGTAGATGCTGCAGAAAAATTAAATTGTAAAAATATAGTAGCTGCTACTACTAGTGGTTATACTGCAAAAGTTATAAGTAAATATAGACCTAATTGTATAATTTTAGCTACTTCACAAAATATTGATACTGTAAGAAGTTTATCATTAAATTATGGAATTTATCCCATATTAGTTCCACAATTTGATAATACCGATGATATAGTTAAAAATGCAGTTGAAGTTTCTAAAGAGTTTAATTCTTTACAAAAAAATGATAAAATAATAATAACTGGTGGATTCCCTAATAATAATACGAAACATACAAACTTTATGAAAATTGAAAATATATAAAAAGGAATGAAATAAATGGAAACTGAACAGAAAGTATTCATAGAAGTAAATGATAAATCTATTGAATGCTTAGAATATATTTTAGATAAAGTAGAAATTAAAAATATCCATGTATATTGGTCAATACAAAATATAAAAAAAGATAAGCATGGAATAAAAGCAATTATGCAAATAAAAAAAGAATTTGATCATCTAGTAGACTTAGAAAAAATACAAATTTCTAAAATATATTTTTTAAACATGGTAGAACAATATTTAGTTGATGATAAGGAAACAGGATTAAATATGTTACTTAGTGAGATAATACAAACATTAAATGAACATAAAACTCTAAGAGAAAGTATTATCTATAATTTGTGTTTACAAGATATTGATAGCATATTTGATAATCCTGAACTTGATTTTGAAATAGTGAATAATTGTTCATTAGAAAAAAATACCAAATATGTAGAATTAGGATTAAATTTTGCTCAAAACTATAATAAAATCAAACAAAATCAAAAAAATTTATATCCTACAAAATGTAAAAAGATATAATATAAATGTTTATATTATATCTTTTTTTTGGTATACTTTTATTAGACCAAAGAAGGTGATTTTATGCACAATATTATAGAATTTTTAAATAAAATTGGATTAGAACAAAACTTAATAACTCAATTTAAAGAGGCTAAATTTAAAAAAGTTTTTATAGATAAAAATACTAAGACTTATAGAATTATAATTGAAATAAAAAATAATATAGACCCTTTAGTTACTGAAAAAATAGAAAATTTAATAAAAGAAAAATTTCAAAATTTAGAAACTGTGAAAATAGAATATTATAAAAATCCAGTAATTGTAGAAGATGAAATTAAAATAAAAGAAGAAAAGATTGATAAAGTAACAAATAATGAATCAATAATCTATGGAGAAGAAATAACAGGAAATACTATTAGATTAGATAATATCAATAGTGAAGTAAATAGTGTTATTATTGAATGTAAATTATTTGGGATAGATATTTTTGAATCAAGTAAAAGTGATTTTAAAATTATTACTCTTAAATTAACAGATCACACAAATAGTATATATGGTAAAGTTTTTTTTAATTCAACAGAAGAGTTTAATGAAATTAAGAAAAAAATAAAAGCAGGTAATTGGTATAAAATAGAAGGATACACAAAAAACGATAATTATGCTAAGAGTTTAGTTATTAATGTAAGAGCAATAAATGAAATAGAATCTAAAGATATTATAAGAATAGATGATGCAGAAGAAAAAAGAGTAGAATTACATGCTCATACTTTTATGAGTCAAATGGATGGATTAGTAAGTCCTACAAATTTAATTAAAAGAGCTAAAGAATGGGGCCATAAAGCTATCGCGATAACAGATCATAATGCAGTACAAGCTTTTCCAGAAAGTTATAATAACAAAAATGGGATGAAAGTGATATATGGAGTAGAATTAAATTTAATAGATGACAATGTTGATATGGTCTTCAGAGAAAATAATTCAACTTTGTTAGATACTACTTTTGTAGTATTTGACTTTGAAACAACAGGATTTAATGCAGGTGGTGCTGACTCAATAATAGAAGTGGGAGCTGTAAAAATTTGTAATGGAGAAATAATTGATCGTTTTGATGAATTAATTAATCCTGGTAAACCCATTTCAAAAAGAATTACAGAAGTTACTAATATCACTAATGAAATGGTTAAAGATAAAGATAACGAAGAAACAGTTATTAAAAGATTTATTGAATGGACAAAAGATTTACCAATGGTAGCACATAATGCTAAATTTGATATGTCATTTTTAGAAGCCGCTTATCAAAAATATAATTTAGGTAAATATGAAAATCCAGTTATTGATACTTTAGAGTTATCCAGAGTAATGGATAGTAACTATAGTAGACATAGTCTTTCTGCTTTAGTTAAAAGATATGATATTCCTTTTGATGAAGAATCTCACCATAGAGCAGATTATGATGCTGAAGCCACCGCATTAATTTTTCATAAAATGTTAAAAAAATTAGTTGATAGAAATATAGAAAGAATAAGTGACATTAAAACAATTGTAGAAAGTGATGAAATTCATAAATTTGGAACTGTATATCATATAAATATCTTAGTTAAAAATCAATTAGGATTAAGAAATTTATTTAAAATTATTTCTTTGGCAAATACTAAATATTTATATAAAAGCCCAAGAATACTTAGAAGTGAAGTTGAAAAATATAGAGAAGGTTTACTAATAGGCAGTGGATGTTGTAATGGAGAAATATTTATTCAAGCTAAAATTAAAAGTGATGAAGAATTAGCAAACCTTATGTCATTTTACGATTATATAGAAGTTCAACCAATAAGTGTATATGATCATTTAGTTCAAACAGGAGATTTTGCTAATACTGCTGAATTAATAGACAATGTTAAAAAAATTATACGAGTAGCAAAACAAAAAGGAAAATTAGTAGTAGCCACAGGAGATGTTCATCATCTTGATAGAGAAGATAAAAAGTTTAGAGAAGTAATTATTAATCAAAAAGTACCTGGAATAGGAGGATTTCATCCTTTATACAAACCAAGTATAATTAAAAATATTCCTTCATTTCACTTTATGACTACTAAAGAAATGTTAGCTGAATTTTATTTTCTAGATGAAGAAGAAAGAAAAGAAATTGTTATTACTAATACAAACAAAATTGCTGACGAAATAGAAGAAGTTCAAATAATTAAAGATAAACTTTATACTCCAAAAATGAAAAATAGTGATACTGAAGTAAAAGAAATGGTATACAAAAAAGCTAAAGAAATATACGGGGACCCTCTTCCAGAAATAATTAGTGATAGAATTATAAAAGAACTTGACGGTATAATAGGTGGAGGATTTGACGTAATCTATTTAATTGCACAAAAATTAGTTAAAAAATCTAATGACGATGGTTATATAGTAGGAAGTAGGGGAAGTGTTGGTAGTAGTTTTGTAGCAACTATGATGGGAATAACAGAAGTTAATCCATTACCAGCTCATTATGTTTGTCCTAACTGTAAAAAAAGTATATTTGAAGAAAATGGCGTTAGTTTAGGATCAAAATATTTTAGTGGATATGATTTACCAGATAGAGTATGTTCTTGTGGAACTAAATTTAAAAAAGAAGGACAGGATATGCCTTTTGCCACTTTCCTTGGATTCAATGCAGATAAAGTACCAGATATAGACTTAAATTTTTCTGGAGAATATCAATGGAAAGCTCATGACTTCACTAAAGAAATGTTTGGTGAACACAATGTATTTAGAGCAGGAACAATAGGTACAGTAGCAGAAAAAACTGCTTATGGTTTTGTAAAGGGGTACTGCGAATACAATAATATAGAAATGACTCCAGCAGAAATAGAAAGATTAGCTATTGGATGTACAGGAGTAAAAAGAACTACAGGACAACACCCGGGAGGAATAATTGTTGTTCCAAATTATATGGATATATATGATTTTAGTCCATTTCAATATCCTGCAGATGATGCTAACTCTAGGTGGTATACTACTCACTTTGACTTTCATGCAATTCATGATAATGTTTTAAAACTTGATATACTAGGACACGATGATCCTACCGCATTAAAAATGTTAAGTGATTCTACAGGAGTAAAATTAAACGACATTCCTTTTGATGATCCTAAAGTATTAAGTATTTTCTCTTCACCTAAAGTTTTAGGAGTAAGTAAAGAACAAATAATGTGTGATACAGGAACTTTAGGAGTTCCAGAATTTGGAACTAGATTTGTTATAGAAATGCTTAAAGACACTAAACCTAAAACATTTGCTGAATTAGTAAAAATTTCAGGACTATCACACGGAACTAACGTTTGGCTAGGAAATGCTAAAGATTTAATTACTAATAAAATCTGTGAATTCAAAGATGTCATAGGATGTCGTGATGATATAATGGTTTATTTAATGTACCATGGACTAGAACCAATTGATGCATTTAAAATAATGGAATTTGTACGTAAAGGTAAACCAAGTAAAGAAAAAGAACAATGGGAAATATATAAAAAACTTATGCAGGAAAAAGGGATTGATGAGTGGTATATAAATACTTGTGGAAAAATTAAATACATGTTCCCAAAAGCACACGCTACTGCTTATGTTATGATGGGATATAGGGTAGCATGGTTTAAAATTTATTACCCGATTGAATACTATCAAACATACTTTAGTGTAAGAAGTAGTGACTATGATATTGAAACTATGATAGAAGGATATGAAGCGATTAAAAACAAAATATTTGAAATAAATAATAAAGGTTATGAAGCTACTAATAAAGAAGTTTCAATATTAGGTGAGTTAGAGTTAGCACTAGAAATGACTGCTCGTGGATTTAAATTTGGACATATTGATTTAAATAAGTCAGATTCAGATAAATTTATAATAGATGAAGACAGGAAAACTTTAATTCCACCTTTTAGAACTATAGATGGTCTAGGAGATATAGTTGCCAAAAAAATAGTTGAAGAAAGAAATATTAAACCTTTTCTTAGTATAGAAGATTTACAAACACGCGCAAAAATCTCTGTAACAACTATTGCAAAAATGAAATTAATGGGAATTTTAGATGGAATGGATGAATCAAACCAATTAAGTTTATTTTAAAATAAAAAAAGAATTTTTGATACATATTAATAATGGTGAAAAAATATGTATTATATAAATTCTTTTTTTATTTATTCAGTATTAGGTTTTATAATGGAGACGTTTATTTATAAGCTTAAAAATATTAAGCATTTTAGTGGTGCTTTATATGGACCAATAACTCCTATATATGGAATTGGATCACTTATAATTATATTTTTATCAAATTTAATTTATAAAAACCAAAAAATACATAAATATCTAAAACCAGTACTATTATTCTTTTCTTCAGTTATAATTTTAACCTTAATTGAATTTATAGGAGGACATCTAGTACACTTTCTATTTGGAAAAGATCTATGGAATTATCAAGAACACAGATTTAATATTGGAAAATATATTTCTTTGGAAATTGCTTTTTGCTGGGGAATAATGGCTTTAATCTTTATATATATTTTAAAACCTTTTATGGAAAGATTTATAAAACGTATTCCAAAACTTGCCACTTATATTTTTACTATCATTTTTATTTTAGATATCATTGTTTCAATTATATACAAAAGATAATTGAACTATGATGTTTTTTTGTAAATCGAAAACATGTTGATAGAAAGATCTTGACCGAGGGGGGTTATATGTTATACTTACCATGAAAAGGAGGAGGTAATGATTTTTAGTTTAAAAAGGAATAGCATATGAAAAAGAAGTATACTAAGAAAAAATTAAAAAACACAATTGTAGTAATACTAATTATGATTGTATGTTGTATCGGAATATTAATTTATCTAGGTAGAAACACATCTAAAACATCCAACAACAGTAATGTGGACAAATTAAATAAAAATCAATTAGGGTAGAAATAATATTATATGTAGAATAAGAGGTGTTCAAATGAAGAAAAATTTAAAAATTATAATGGCTTTTTTAACAGGAATATGTATATTTCCAATGGATATTTTCGCTTTACAACAAGATGTTTCAGTAAAAGTTAAAGGAAGTGTTTCAATACAAGCAGTTACAACAATTAGTTCTGATATTACAATTGATATTGAAAAAAGTAATACAAGTGATGCATACATTGAATTACAAAATAAATCTACAGTATGCAAATCTTTTCAGTGCTTATGCACTACAATTTAGTTATCAAGGAATTGATGGAAAAGATAAAATTAGGAGTGCTAAATATATCGGAAAACAAATAGATAGAGAATTAGTTTATAATGAAGATACTGAAGAAATGGAAGAAGTTGAAAACGGAGAAGTTTATGGGGCATCATATATTTTTGAAGTTAATTTAGATGAAGCTGATTTTGAATTACTTACTAAAAAAGAACCATTATATATAAATATTGATTTATCAATGGAAACTTCAAATAGCCAAACAATAAGTGTTAAAGATATTTTAACAACAGCAAACTTAAATTAAATGTAAAATATGATAAAAGGCAGACTATAATCTGTCTTTTTATTTTGAAAAAAAACATAAGAAATTAAAATTTTAATTCCGAAATCTTTATGTTTAAAATTATACATGATATAATAAAAATATAAAATAGTGGAGGTAAATCAACAATGTTTGAAGAAGGAAAAAATTATAAACTTAGTATAATTAGACAAGAATCAACTGGAATGGGAATTGCTAAATTTAATAAATTTCCAGTATTTATAGAAAATGCATTACCTGGCGAAATAGTAGAGGTTAATATTACAAAACTTAAAAAAAGTTATGCCGTAGGTAAAGTAGTAAAATATATTACTAAATCTAAAGATAGAATAGATATTCCGTGTTCATATTATGAAACCTGTGGTGGATGTGATTTAATGCACCAAACCTATGCTTCAAGTTTGGATTTTAAACGTAAAAATTTGATAGAATTAATTTACAAGTTTGCTAAAGTTAATTCAAATCTTATTAAAATAAATAATATAGTAAAATCAAATAAAAATTATTATTATAGAAACAAGGTTACTTTTCATGTCAAAGATAACAAAATAGGTTTTTATAAAGAAAAAACTAATGAAATTGTAGAAATAGATGAATGCATAATTATTAATCCTATCTTTAATGTAGCACTTAAAATAATCAACAAACATTTGGAAAATAATAAAGGAATTAGAAAAATAATAATGAAATATGGAGAATATACTAAAGAATTAATGATTATTTTAGATACTACAAAAGAAATAGATGAAAACTTAATTAAAGAATTAACTACGAAAATAAAAGGATTAAGAAGCTTATATAAATTTTATAGAAATAAATACAAATTATTATATGGGGAAGAATACATTCAAGAAAAGTTATTAGATAAAACTTTTAAAATCTCTCCAAAATCTTTTTTTCAAGTAAATACCAAACAAGCAGAAGAGATGTTTAAATTAGTTAAAAAATACATCACTAATAATGATACTAACATTCTTGATTTATATTGTGGTATTGGGGTAATTAGTATAATTATAAATGATAAAAATAAAAAGATTTTAGGAGTAGATATTGTTAAAGAAGCTATTAATGACGCTAATATTAATAAAGAAATAAATAATTGTTCTAATATTTCATTTGTTGCTTCAAATGTTAAAAATGTATTACCAGTTATCAAAAAAGCAAATAAGACTTTAGATGTTATTATTGTAGATCCACCAAGAAGTGGAATTGATAAAGATAGTATTAAAGTAATAGCTGAATTGCTTCCTAAAAAAATAATATATGTTTCATGTAATCCTACAACGCTTTGTAGGGATTTAAATGTGTTAAAAGAAAAATATGATATTAAAGAAATAACGCCATTTGATTTATTTCCATTAACACATCACGTTGAGTGTGTATGTGTGTTAAATAGAAGATAATATCTTATAAATAAATGAAAAGTCAACTGTTCAGTAGGGTATGAAAAAATGATAAAAAGACAATAAAAAATAGAAACTTGCATAGTTTTATTAAATATTTATTTGATAGGATAAAAGAGTTCTTTAGAAATATATTACTAAAAGGAAATGAAAACTCTAAAAATTTAGCTACTCAAGAAGTAAAAGATTATTATAAATATGGAGATTTTCAGCAAGATGATATTATTGATGTAGCTAGAGGAACAACAAAAGAAGATGAATTATTTGATTATGCTTATGTACCAGATTATCATAAGGATAATAATGGAGATATGGAAGATGACTTTGATATGGAAATTTAATATATGAAGATAAAAGAATAAAAATCTGTGATATAATTAATATAGGATTTATTTAGGAGCGTGATAATATGATAAATTTAACAAATAACAGCTCTTTAAACTTATACTATCTTTCCCTATATGATGAAAAGGAATTTGAAACAATTTTAAATAGAGAAAACCAATTAAGAGCAAAAGAACAATTACCCTTATTAACTATAGAAGATTTAAAAGAAAAGGATGTAGCAATCTCTAAGAAAAATAACGATATAACTGGTTATTCAATTACTACTTTTACCTTTGATAATAATCATGATGTTAATATTTTAATTGAAAGATTAAACGAATTTAGTAACAATGATTCAGTTTTAAATAATGCATTATTTGAAGCAGCTATATTTGTTGCGATAGAAAAAAATCAACTTTTAAAAAATAATAACAACGAAATACCTAAAATAATAAGTAGTAGTGTAATAATTAATGGTCAAAAAATAAATTTTAATATTACAGATGAATATATAAAAAGAAATTTAAAAAATAAATTTAATAAAGAAGCTGTTAAACAAAAAATAAAACAAGATGAGCAATTTAAATCTGAAAGAAAAAAGATAGAAGATAAAGTTAGCGCAAAAACCTTTTATAATGATATGGGACATAGATTTCATAGCAATATAGATAAAGAAACTAATAATTTATCAGTAGTTTCAAATGATTATGACATTTTATCATTAGATGAAAGATTAGTTTCACTACAACAAGCACATTTAGGAGAAAATAAAAGTTTAGATGAAATTTATAAAGATTTTGAAAAAGAAAAAATTGATACAGAGTTAAAACAAGCTAATTTATTAAATAGTAATGAAAAAAGTAGTTTACAAGAAAAGGAAAAAGACCTGATTACCTCTGCATCAATAATTGATAGTACAGAAGATTTTAAAATTGATGTAGAAAATGGTATTGCCTTTGATAAAAATAATAACAGATTAGATTTAAATGATAAAAAAGAGTCTAGCCAAAAGCTAGGTAATGATATAGAAGTTTTAGTAAGCCGAGGATTTTCTAGAGATCAAATTGATTCAATTTTGACAAAAGATAATCCAGATTGGAAACAGTTAAGTAAAGAAGATAAAAACCGAATTTTTGAGTTATATTGTATTGATAATCCAAACGTAGTAAAAGAAAATCTAAAAGAAAGAAATGTAGATGTTAAAAGTAATGAATTGGACCCTAAAGTTAAAAAATTAGTTCTAAAAAATGATCAAGCGGCTTATGTAAGTTATATTTTAATTTCATTTATTAGTGGTTTATCAATAGGTATATTTATGACTTTATTTTTAGGGTTCTTTAATAAATAAAAGTGGAATAATTATGTAGAAAATTCACAATAAAGTAATAAAGAATAATATTTCTAAAATAATAGAAAATACATAGTTATTATGAGGCATTATCATTATATATGAATTTATAAATAAAATTATTGCATTTTTTTCAAAAAGTGTTACAATATAGCGTGAAAGGGAGTGTTTGAATGAATAAAATACTTAAAAAAGATGGTATTGGAATCATTTTATTAGCAGTTCTTACTGTATTTGCAGGATATATGGTATTTTTCCAAAAAGATTTTAAGGTAAAAACTCAAATTAAAACTGATTCTAATGAAAACATTGGTAGTTATTATTTTGGTGATGATTACTACGATTATGACTATGATGAAGATGGATATAGTTATGATTATAACTATGACTATGATTATTATCAACCAACTTTTACAGCAAGTAGTTATTATAACAACAACTCTACACCATCAATTCAATACCCAACTTCACGTATAGTAAAACAATATAGCGATTTTGATCCAAAAGATAGAGTATTTGTAAATGGTAGAAAAGACACTGTTCAAATTATTTACAATAATGTAGATATTAATAATCCTGGACAATATACAATTGTATATAGAGGATGTAACAATAGTGGTTCAAATTGTAAAACTTTTTCTACACAAATTATAGTTCAAGAAGAATATGATGAAGAATATTATCATGATAATGAATATCACTTAACTAAAAATGGACCTCAATGGAGTAAAGTTAATAAAGTTACTTGCAATGTAGGATCAACTTATTGTAAAACAAATAATATCCAAAAACCAACTGCGACAGATCCGGTAACAAAAAGATCGTTACCAGTTGAATTAGTTAGAGGAGATGTAGATATCTATACTCCAGGAACTTACATTTTAATATATTATGCAGAAACAAGTTATGGTGTAAGTGGAACTATTTCTAAAATAGTAACTATTAATGGTAATTCAAATGACAATTATTATGACAACAATTACAATGATAATTATTATGATGACTACTATGACGACTACTACGATGATTATGATGATGATTACTATGATGACAATTATTATAACGATTATTATGATCAAAATGATTCTTATCCAAGGTCAAAATATATTCAAAATTATGAATGGTCAAATAGAGTTGGATATACTTACAGATGTGATAATGTTGGAGAATTTGGAACATTTGGATGGACCTTAGTTTCAACAGATACTTCAAATGGAAATTGGGAACCAAATCCAGATGATCATCCAACACTAAATTATAATCAAGGTCTTTATCAAGGTACACTAAATAGAATTTATAGTTATTGTAAAACTGGATGTGAAGAAAACAAAATAACAGATTTAGGAGTATGTAGAAATAAAGGAGAAACAAAAACAGTATATTCTACTTGGATTGGAGTTTATGAAGGAACTGTTTATAAAAGATATTAATTAAAATATTTATAAAAAGTGTATTTTAATGCACTTTTTAATTTTGGAGGAATATAAAATGATATATCATGAAATTGAACCTTATTATAACAATGATTCAGAAATATTAATATTAGGATCTATACCATCAGTAAAATCTAGAGAATTAAAGTTTTATTATGCACACCCCCAAAATAGATTTTGGAAAGTATTAGCAGAAATATATAATTCTAAACTTCCTGAAAGTATTGAAGAAAAAAAGTTATTTTTAAAACAACATAAAATCGCTCTTTTTGACGTAATTGCTTCATGTGAAATTAATGGTTCAAGTGACAGTACTATTAGAAATGTTAAAGTAAATGATATAGGTTCTATTCTAAAAAATAGTAATATAAAAAAAATATATACAACCGGGAAAAAAGCTACAGAATTATATCAAAAATATTTAGAGCCTAAATTAAAAATTAAAACCACTTATTTACCATCTACTTCTAGGGCAAATTGTGGATATTGTACTTATGATGAATTAGTACAAATATATAAAGAAAAAATATTATAAATATTGTAAAGAAAGTGTATAACAATTCTATTTAATACTTAATAAAAAATATGTATGATATAATTATTATATAAAAAAACATTTTATTAACAGTTTGTACATAAAATTATTTAGAAGGTGGGAACTTTTATGAATATTAAAACCAATTCAAAACAAGTTAATAAGGGAGATACATTTATAGCTATTAAAGGTATCAGTAGAGATGGACATGATTATATAGAAGATGCCATTAAAAATGGAGCTACAACAATAATATGTGAACATGGTATGTATAATGGAGTAAATACGATAGTAGTTAACGATACTTATAAGTATTTAAGAGAATATCTATATACAACCTATAGTGATAAAATTTCAAAACTTCATTTAATAGGTATGACTGGAACAAATGGAAAAACTACCACCTGTTATTTGTTATACCAAGCATTAAAAAAAATTGGTAAAAAATGTGCATACATTGGTACAATAGGTTTTTATATAGATGAAAAAGTAAAAGAATTAGATAACACCACACCAGAAATTCAAGATATGTATGATATGTTAGTAACTTGTGCTGATCAAAATTGTGAATATGTAATAATGGAAGTAAGTAGCCATGCACTTTCTCTTGGAAGAGTAGATGGACTAAGTTTTGATTACACAATATTTTCAAACTTAACAGATGATCATTTAGATTTTCATAAAACATTTGAAAACTATGTAAAAGCTAAAAGTAAGTTATTTAAGAAAACAAAATCAAATGGTAAATCAATAATTAATGTTGATGATCCAAACTATACTAAAATAATAAACAATAATGTTAAAAATATTACTTTTGGATTCAATAAATCAGATTATCAAATAATAGATTATAAATATGAAAACTATAACACTATTTTTAATGTTTTAATTGAAAATAAAAAAGAAGAATTTAAGACTAAACTATTAGGTAAATATAATATACATAATATGATGAGTGTCATAATTATATTAAATGAATTGAAAATAAATTTAGATGAAATAAAACAAATTGTTAGTGAATTAAAATTTCCACAAGGTAGACTTGATACTATTAAGTATAAAGATTCCTTAATTATAGTAGATTATGCCCATACGCCAGATGCAGTAGAAAACGTAATTAAGTGTGTTAAAGAGTATGCTTTAGGTAAAATTTACACAATAGTTGGTTGTGGAGGAAATAGAGAAAAAACTAAAAGACCTAAAATGGCTAAGATTGCTACTGACTTATCAGATTATGTAATAATTACTAATGATAATCCTAGATTTGAAGATCCTAAAGAAATAATAAATGACATGATAGAAGGGCTTGATAATAAAAATTATGAAATTGTAATGGATAGAAAAGAAGCTATTCAAAAAGGAATTGACTTAATTAATAACAAGGATGTATTATTAATATTAGGAAAAGGACACGAAGATTATCAAATTATAAATGGAGTAAAATACCATCATGATGATAAAGAATGTGTTAAAGAATATATAGATAAGGTGATGTAATATGCTACTTTTGACTAAGACAATATTGTCAGTAATGATTGGATTTTTACTTGCCACATTATTAGGATTAATACTAATACCTCTATTAAAAAAACTTAATGTAAAACAAAGTTTAAGTATATATATGGAGGAAGCTCATAGAAAAAAGGTTGGAACTCCTACAATGGGAGGGTTAATCTTCTTGATACCAACTGTTGCGACAATATTAATTTTATATTTAATGGGAAAAATAGAAATTACTACTAATTTATTAATAATATTATTTGTATTAATAAGTTATGCATTTATAGGATTTTTAGATGATTATCTCATAATTAAAAGACATAATAATAAGGGACTTACTGAAGTACAAAAATTGTTTGGTCAAGTATTAATCGCAATTGTTTTTTTCTTTATCTTTTTAAAAACTGGAGGAGAAACTTCATTAATAATTTCTACTTTAGGAATAAATATTCAAATGGGATGGCTTTATGGTTTGTTTATTTTATTCTTATTGGTAGGTGCAAGTAACGCTGTAAATATAACTGATGGATTAGATGGGTTAGCAGGTGGATTATCTGCCATTGCTTTTATTGCCTTTGGATTAATTTCACTAAGTTGTGGATTTGAAGATATTGGAATTTTCTGTTTTATTTTATGCGGTGCACTAATGGGATTTCTGGTATTTAATATTCATCCTGCTAAAATATTTATGGGAGACACAGGATCTTTAGCTCTTGGAGCAGTTTTAGCAACTATTGCAATCTTAACTAGAAGAGAATTAACTTTAATTATAGTAGCTTTAGTGTTTATTATTGAAACGCTTTCAGTTATTCTACAAGTTATATGGCTTAAATTATTCCATAAAAGACTATTTTTAATGACACCTTTACATCATCACTTTGAAAAACTAGGATGGAGTGAGGTTGACATTGTAAAACTATTTTGGGTTATTGGATTAGTACTTAGTATGGCTGGAATATTTTTTGGAGTATGGTTATAAACTAGATTTTTATCTAGTTTTTTTAATGTGTTCTTTTTTTCTTTATAAAAAAATAAAATGTATATAGAGATAGGAGGACAACATGAAAAAAATAAATTTTGATTTAATACTTTTTATAAGTGTTATAGTACTATCTATATTTGGAGTAGTAATGATTTATTCATCATCAAGTATTTGGGCAGAATATAAATTTCAAGATTCATTTAAATATTTAAAATCTCAATCATTGTTTTTAATTATAGGTATAATCTTAATGTTTATTATTTCAAAAATAGATTATTTTAAATATAAAGAAAAAGCTAATCTGATATTAGGAGTATGTTTTGTATTATTAATATTAGTTGCTATCCCAGGAATAGGTACAGTAAGAAATGGTTCTAGAAGTTGGTTTGGGATAGGTCCATTTGGAATTCAACCAAGTGAATTTATGAAATTAGCTCTTATCATTTTTACTGCAAAGTATTTAGAAAAAAACGATAAATATTTAACTAATGTTAAAAAGGGAGTTTTTCCAATACTTGGAATGACAATGTTGGCATTTCTTCTTATAATGTTACAACCAGACTTTGGTACAGGAACAATATTAGTAATAACTATTATTTGTATGTTATTTGTAAGTGGAGTAAAAATGGGATTTTTTGTCAAAATTGGTATAGTAGGAATTATTGGTGCGATTGGATTAATTATTATGGCCCCATATAGACTTCAAAGAATACTTTCTTTTGTTAATCCTTGGGTTGATCCTTTAGGAGCTGGATTTCAAATTATTCAATCCCTTTATGCAATTGGACCTGGTGGATTACTTGGCATGGGATTAGGAAATTCTATTCAAAAGCATTTCTATTTGCCAGAACCACAAACAGATTTTATATTTTCAATCATTAGTGAAGAATTAGGATTTTTAGGAATAGTAATAGTAAGTTCATTATTTATTACAATTATTTATAGAGGTATTAAAATTGCTTTAAATTCAAAAGATTTATTTGGTAAATATTTATCATTTGGAATAATTTTCCAATTAGCATTTCAAGCAATTTTAAATTTAATGGTTGTAGTAGGTTTAATACCAGTAACAGGGTATGCAAGAAATTGGGAGAAAATAACAAAAGTCGTGGAAACCCTTGTAAATAAAGGGAAAAGAGAAGCATTGATTAATTTAAAAAACACTTAAAAATGTCAAGATTAAAGAAAAATTCTTATTTATAAGATTTTTTACAAAAATATAACAACGATACATTGTTGGTAAATACAGGAAAGTTTATGAGAGTTGGACTTTGAGATAAATAAGTGCAAATTAAAATATATTTTAATTTATAAAAGTTTAT
>CALVZF010000025.1 GCA_944372455.1 uncultured Bacilli bacterium | reverse complement strand
ATCAGATTACATGTCCTTTTTATACAAAAAACTGTGTCTGTGATTTTTCCACCAACACTATTTATTATACAACCAAATTAAATAGGTGGATACCTATTTTTTTGTTTATATTAAACATTAAAAATAAAGGGGTTAAAAAATTGATAAAAAAATGTAAAAAAAGAGAAGAAAATGTGGTAAAATATAAATTGACTAAACATAGAGGGTGATTTACTTGGAAAAATTTGTAAATGAAACTACATTAATTTGGTCAATAGTAGTAGCAGTACTTATATTTTTAGGTATAATTTTTGTAGTACTTAAAACTAAACAAATTAAAAAACTTAAAAAACATATAGAAGAACTTGAAATAGAAAAAAACTTAATTGTTAATGCTCCTGTATTAACAGAACTTTCCAAAGTTCAAGCTTTAGTAAAAAATGAGAGAATGACTGATAGATATAATAATTGGAATAATGAAATTACAAAACTTAAAGATGTTACAATTCCAAGAATAACAGATATGATAATAGAAATTGATACATTAGTTGAAAAGAAACAATATAAACTTACTATTAGAAAAATGACTGATGTGGAAATAGAAATTTATAGATCTAAGAAGAAAGCAGATTTTCTTTTAGATGAAATGCAACTTATTACTTCAAGTGAAGCAAGAAATAGAGATTATATTACTAAATTAAAAGCTCAATATAGAGAAGTGATGCAAAAATATAATAAGCAAAAAAGTGATTATGGTGAAATCACTGATTCTATTGAACTACAAAGTGAAAATATTGAAAAAAGATTTAAAGTGTTTGAAGATTTATTGGAACAAAATGAATATGATGAAGTAGAAAAACTAGTTGATTCACTAGATGAAATGATTAAAAATATTACTGTAGTAGTAGAAGAAGTTCCAACAATAGTATTACTTGGTAGAAGTTTAATTCCTACAAGAATTACTGAGGTTAAAACTTTATATGAAAAAATGATTAATGAAGGATATCAACTAGATTATTTAAATATAGAATATAATATTGAAGAAATAGAAAAGAAAATAAGAAATATTTTTGATAGAGCTAAAATTTTAAATATTGAAGATAGTATTTTAGAACTAAAAACAATGGTAGAATATTTTGATAGTGTTATGAATGACTTTGAACTTGAAAAAAGAAGTAGAAAAGTTTACGATGATACTTGCAAATCTGTAATAAATAAGATTAAAAAATTAGAAAAAATTATGAGTGACTTATATTTACAATTAGATGATTTAAAGGTAAGTTATGATTTAACAAAAGAAGAATTAGATGTTTTATATAATATTAATAAAGATTTAGAAGAGTTACATAAAGATTATGATACATTAATGACTCATAGTAAAAATAAAACTTTTGCATATTCTAAACTTAACAAAGAAGCAGAAATTTTGAATGTGAAAGCCGCAAAAATTGAAGATAGGCTTGATTATTGTTTAGAGACTCTTGGTACTATGAAAGATGATGAATTAAGAGCTAAAGAACAATTAAAAGAAATAAAAGTGTTACTAAAACAAGCTAAATATAGAATTAGGGAATATAAACTTCCAGTAATTACTAATAATTATTTTATTGAATTACAAGAGGCTAATGATTCTATTAAGGAAATTATTAAGGAATTAGATAAAAAACCAATTAATATTAATACTTTAAATACTAGGGTAGATACTGCTCGTGATTTGGTTTTGAAACTTTATAATACAACTAATGAAATGATTAAAACTGCTAAATTAGCTGAAATGGCTATTGTATATGGTAATAGGTATAGAAGTGAAAAATTAGAGTTACACAAGGGCTTAAATACTGCAGAAAACTTATTTTTTAAAGGTGATTATAAAACTTCTTTAGAAGTTTCTATTAATTCTATGGAAGAAGTAGAACCTGGAATTTATGATAGATTATTAGAAGAATGTAAATAAAATAAAAAGTTGCAAAAATATATTTTATTTCGCAACTTTTTATTATATAATTATAATGAGGTGATAATAATGAGTATAGGACTTATTGTACTGATTGTAATAGCAGTAATCGTTTTATTATTAGTAGTTTATGCAGTTTCTGTTTATAACGGTTTAGTTACTAAAAGAAATAGGGTAAGAGACCAATGGGCACAAATTGATGTTCAATTAAAAAGAAGAGCCGATTTAATTCCTAATTTAGTTGAAGCGGTAAAAGGATATGCTAAACATGAAAAAAGTACATTTGAAGAGGTCATTAAAGCCAGAAATAACTTTAACGAGGCAGCAGGTGATAAAGCTTTAGAGATGGAAGCTAACAATCAAATCACTGATGCTTTATCTAAATTATTCGCATTAAGTGAAAATTATCCAGAACTTAAAGCTAATGAAAATTTTATGTCATTGCAAGCTGATCTTAAAGATACAGAAGATAAAATTAGTTATGCTAGACAATTTTATAATGACACAGTTTTAACATACAACAATGTAATTGAACAATTTCCAAGTAATATTATAGCTTCAATGTTTCATTTTCAATTAGAAAAATTCTTTGAAGCTACTACTGATGAAGAAAGAAATGCTCCAAAAGTTAGTTTTTAGGCTTACCAAAAAGTAAGTCTTTTTATATATAATATATAAATAGTAGGAGTGATTAACAATGAGAAAAATCAAATTATTTTTAACTGCCTTTATAACTTTTTTTATCTTTAACATAGTATGTTTTGCAGAAGGAACTTCTACCTACTATATAGAAGCCAATATCCAAAATAATGGTGACATGAATGTTAGAGAACTAAAAGTTTTAGATGGCGAATATAATGGAGTTAAAACTACATTAAGGTATAGATCAGATAAAACAGTAGAATATAGTGGATTTACAAGTGAATACTTAAGTAATCCTATTTATAATGGTAGTGAAATTACCGATTTAAAAGTTTACGATGTCAAAGATTTTAATGGAAAATTTGAAATGATCCATAAAGAAAACACATTATTTAAAGAAGTATCTAAAGCTAATGTGGGAGATTATGGAGTTTATGAAAAAACTACTGTTACTAATGGAGTAGATTTAAAAATATATTTACCATCTAGTTATAATAGAGCTAGTTTAGTTACATATACAATAAAAGATGCAGTGGTATATCATAATGATGTCGCAGAAATTTTGTGGAATTTTATTGGAAGTAATTATGAAGAAGATATTGCAAACTTAAAAGTAGTTGTTAATTTACCAGATGATAGTAACGAATTAAGAGTATTTTCACATGGACCATTAAATGGTAATAATAAAATAATTAATAAAAAACAAGTATCACTTACTTATGATTATCTAGCTACTGGTAATCCAGTTGACTTAAGATTAGTATTTGATAATAGTTTAGTTCCGCAAGCTAAAAAAAGGACAAATAAAGATGGATTAAATGGTATTTTAGATATTGAAAAACGATTAGCAGATTATGCAAATACTATAAGAGAAAACGAATATAAAAATTTTGAACAACAAACAATTAAGGCAGTGGAAAAAGCAGAAAAATCTTTAAATAGAAATGATTATGAAGAGGCTAAGATATTAGTATTACAGTTAAAAGATGACGATACCAAAAAAGATCTTACTAATAGGCTTGAAATAATTAATAATAAAATAGAAAAAAGAGAAAACATAATTATTACCACTCTATTAATATTATCTGGGCTTTGGATAATAGGATTAATAATTGTTATTAGAAAAATTTATTTAAAATACGATAAAGAATATCAAACTAATTTTAATAATGAATACTATAGAGATTTCCCAGCAGAGTACGGTCCTGAAGTAGTTGAATATCTTTTAAATAGAAGTATAAGTCAAAATAGTTTCTCTGCTACAATTTTAAATTTAGTTAGAAAAAAAGTTTTAAAAATAGAAGAAATAGAAGATATTAAAAATACAAAATCTAAAAATAAAGATTATAAATTTACTAAATTAGAATATAGTGAATCACTTACTAAACCAGAATCAACAATATTAAATTTATTAATTGATACTATAGGAGACTCTAAAACAGTTAATTTAAGTGAAATCAAAAATTATTCTAAAAGTTATACTAGTGCGGAAAGATTTATGAGAGTATATAATAATTGGAATAATGAAGCCACAATTCTTGCAACTAATGAAAATTTTTATGAAAGTGTAGGAAAAGCACGTTTTAAAGGTATTATGTATTCTTTAATTCCTATTATATTAATAATAATTTCAGTAGTGACTGATGTTAATATTCCATTTTTTATGTTACTAATCATTCCAGCAATTGTCTCAATAATATATTTTTCTACATTTACTAAAAAAACTAAAAAAGGTAATGAAGATTATCATAAATGGACAGCTTTTAAAAAGTTCTTACTAGATTTTGGCAGAATGCAAGAAAAAGAGCTTCCAGAAATATATTTATGGGAAAAATATTTAGTGTATGCTACTTCATTAGGAATAGCTGATGAAGTTTCTAAACAAATGAAGGTAAGACTTCAAAATATAAATACAACAGATACTACATTTACTTTCATGTATTTAAATAATTGGTATTTTTATCATTCCTTAAATAATGCAGTAAGAAGTACTATTACTACTGCAAAAAGTGAAATTGCTTCACATAATTCTTCCAATTACAGTAGTGGATCTGGCTTTGGCGGAGGTTCATCATTCGGAGGCGGATTTGGTGGAGGAGGATCTGGTGGAGGCAGATTCTAAAAATATAAACTAATTTACTAATTAGATAAAACCAACTCAAATTAATTGCATAAGATAATTTAGGAGTTGGTTTTATTTTGAAAAAAAATATTGTTATTATATTCGGTGGTCAAAGTAGTGAACATGAAGTTTCAATTAAATCAGCACAAAGTGTTTTAAAATTTATTAATAAAGATAAATATAATATAAAATTAATTTATATTGATAAAAAGGGTAATTGGAATTTATGTACTAATATTAATAAACTTGATAATTTAGTAAAAATTACCGATACTAAGATATTTGATAATTGTTATACAGTTTTCCCTATTTTACACGGTAAAAATGGGGAAGATGGTAAAATACAAGGCATTTTTGAAATGTTAAATATACCTTATGTAGGCTGTAATGTAATTAGTAGTGCTATTGCGATGGATAAAGAATTTACTAAAATAGTATTAAATAGTGTAGGAATTAAACAAGCTAAATATATTTCTATTAAAAAAAATTCTTATAATTTAAATGAGACTTTAATAAAAGTTAAAAAAGAAATTGGATATCCATGTTTTATTAAACCTTCTAATGGAGGTAGTAGTATAGGTATAAATAAAGTTTATCACGAAAAAGAATTAAATAAGAATATAGAAGAAGCTTTTAAATACGATAATAAAGTAATAATTGAAGAATGTATTTATGGTAGAGAAGTAGAAATAGGGGTATTAGGAAATGAAAATCCTGTTATAAGTAGAGTAGGAGAAATAATTGCAGGAGATGATTTTTATAGCTATGAAGCTAAATATGAATCTAAAGAATCTATTGTAAAAGTACCTATTAATATTAGTGAAAAAACTTACAATCTTATTAAGGAAAATGCATTACTAGCCTATCAAACTTTAGAATGTAGAGGATTAGCTAGAATTGACTTTTTTATACAAAATGAAACTAATGAAATTTATTTAAATGAAATTAATACTATGCCAGGTTTTACTAATATAAGTATGTATCCTGTGTTATTTTCAGATATTGGAATTAAGTACGACGTTTTAATTGATAAGTTGATTGAGCTTTCTAGAAAGTAGATAAGGGGGTAAATTTATGTATACTGTAGATCAAATTAATAAAATAGTAAATGGTAAAATCATATTTAATAATAAGAAGAATATAGATAATTTTTCTATCAATAGTAAAGAAGTAACTAATAATACACTTTTTATCCCTATTAAGGGAAAAAATCACAACGGGAATGATTTTATATTAGATGCTATTAAAAATGGCTCAGAGTGTGCTTTAATGAGTGCAGATTATGAACAAAAAGAAAATGTAATAAAATATTGTGAAAATAATACTATTAGTCTCATTGAAGTAGAAGATTCATTAAAGGCTCTTCATTCTATCGCACACTATCATAGAAAATTAAATAAAGATACTAAAATAATTGCAATTACTGGTAGTAATGGTAAAACTTCTACTAAAGATTTACTTTATGATATCTTAAAACAAGATTATAATGTACTTAAAACAGAAGGTAATTTAAATAACCATATAGGATTACCTCTAACTTTATTAAAACTAAACCATCAAGATATATGCATAATAGAAATGGGAATGAATCATAGAGGTGAAATTGAATTATTAAGTGAACTTACTAATCCAGACATAGGAATAATTATAAATATAGGAAGTGCCCATATTGGTAATTTAGGTTCAATAGAGGAAATATTAAAAGCTAAAATGGAAATTACCAAAGGGTTAAAGAAAAATGGGTTACTTTTTTTAAACAAAGCTGATAAAATGCTTAATACTATTCCATTAAATAATAATTATACTATTATGAGATATGGTCTTGACAATAAGATTACGTTAAAGAAAAATATTTTAAATTTAGAAGGTAATAAAATTAATGTTAAAAAAGTAGGGGAGAGTGTACCAGATATTATACTAGCCTATCAAATAAGTAAATATTTTAATATTGAGTTTAAACAATTTAAAAAATATTTAAAAAATCATAAAAAACCTAAAATGCGTATGGAATTAATTAAAGTTAAAAATAATATTATAATTAATGATAGTTATAATGCTAACTATGATTCTATGAAATATGGAATTGAAAATATTCTTAAAAATTATAGTCTAAAAAAATATCAAGTCCTACTCTACCTTGGCGATATGTTAGAGCTAGGGGAGTGGTCTAAATATTATCATGAACAAATTGGTAAATTAATAAATAATAGTAATATTAATATTTTATATTTAAGTGGTACTGATGTTAAATATATATATGATAGTATTGATAATAGTGATATAATAAAAAAAGAAATTAAAATTGAGAATATAAATTCTATAACTGAAGAAATTATTAAAGATTTAAAAAAGCATAAGCATAATGTTATATATTTTAAAGGATCTAGAAAGATAGGATTAGATAAGATATGTAATGAGCTAATTATACGATTGATAAATAGAAGTTAACATAATATGTATTATAGGAAGTAATGATATACTTTGATTTATATGAATAATTATATTACTAAATAAGTTTTAGTTTTAGTAATATTAATAAATATTAAATAATATTTATTAATATAATATTGCTTTATGAGATTCTTATTGTTATAATTCTAAATAATCTTTCAATTCAAAATTTATACTATACTTTTAACATTATTTCTTTGATCAAACAATTTTGATTCTATAATACTATAATTTATAAAATTTTTGATAAACTATTTATCTTGCTTTCAAATCTTTATTACTACTCCCCTATTTTATCCAATATAATAAAATAGGGGAGTTTAATAAAAAAAATATCAATTTAAATTTTGATATTTTTTATTTATACGACAGATCTTGATTGAATCTCTGCAATTTTTTCTAATACTTCAGCCGCGTTATTTTCATTTATTTCAGTGTAGCCCAATTCTTTTAAAGCTTGAACTTTAGCAGTATTAAGTTGTTGAGTACGGCTCAATTTTTCTTCGTTTTTTTGTTCTATTTCTGATACCCATCTTCTATGTGATTCAGCTATTTTACTTCTTGAAGCTCCTCCATTGTTATACAAAGTCATTGCTGAATACATAATACTTTCAAAAATAAATTGTTGATCTTCATTAAAAACAAAAGTATTAGGATCTGTAAATCCAGTTGATTTTGAAACATAACCTAAGATATACCTTAATTCTTTTGAAGTATCCATTGACTGTAAAAAGTGATGTAAATATTTGAAAGTATTAGAAGAAATGTCAGTTTTATCTTCTATCATTTTTTCTTTTATATAAGTAAAAATATTATTTAGAGTTTCCGCATCAGTTTTTGAAAGACCTTTTAAATCAACACTTATTTCATCATTAGCTGTTTTTTTAACTCCTTGATTTAATTTAGCTTCAATATTCATTGAATATTCAGAATCAACATTTATTTTTGAAATATCATCAAGAGATTCTATTTCTAATAAATTAAATAATTTCATTTTTTTGTCATTAGGCATTTTTTCTAAATTTTCACTATCTAAATAATTGTAAACCATTTGTCTTGATACACCCAAAAACTTTGCTAATCTAACTTTAGAAATTTCTAATTCTTGTAATAATTTATTAAGTTTGTCCATAACAAAAAAACCTCCGTATTCCGCTAATATAATTTTACCACTATGAAAAATTATGTCAAGTAGGAGAATGATGTAAAGCTATTCTCCTATTATTATAAATACCATAATTTTTGGTTTTCTTTTCTTACTTCTTTAATTATTCCTCCACCAAGACATTCTTCTCCAAGATATAAAACACATGCTTGTCCAGGAGTTACAGCTCTTACTCTATCATATTTTACTTTGATATGTTTTTCATCAATATATTCAATTGTGACAGGTATATCTTTTTGTCTATATCTAAATTTAGCAGTACAAAATGTAGGTCTTTGATCACTAATAAAATTCATTTCTTCTAATATTGCTTCATCTGAATATAAAAATTCACTATCACTACCAAATGAAACATATAAAATATTATTTTTAACATCTTTACCAACTACAAATAATTTTTCTTTATTTCCAGATAGTCCAATACCTTTACGTTGTCCAATAGTGTAGTACATTAAACCATAATGTTCCCCTACTATCTTTTTAGTATCAATATCTACTATTTTACCCTTTTGATTAGGTAGGTAGTTTTTTAAAAAGTTGGTAAAGTTTCTTTCCCCAATAAAGCATATTCCTGTTGAATCTTTTTTATCCGCAGTAGAAAGCTTATATTTTTTAGCAATTTCTCTTACTACTGGCTTTTCTAAATCTCCTACTGGAAATAATACATTTTTAAGCTGATTATTTGATAATTGACATAAGAAGTATGTTTGATCTTTATTGTTATCTTTTCCTCTTAAAAGGCGTCCATTTTTAAGTCTAGCATAGTGTCCCGTAGCAATATAATCTGCCCCTAATTTTTTAGCTTCTTTTATAAATAAATCAAATTTGATAAATTTATTACACATTATATCTGGATTTGGAGTTCTTCCTTTTTTTAATTCATCTAAAAAGTAAGTAAAAACATAATCCCAATACTCTTTTACAAAATCTACTCTATGTAAAGGAATATCAAGTTTTTTACAAACTGCTAAAGCATCATTATAATCTTTTTCTTGTGGGCAAATGTCATTTTTATTTAAATCAGGGTTTCCAAGTATATCATTATTTACCATACTATCCCAATTTCTCATAAATAAGCCTTCAACTTCATAACCTTGTTCTTTAAGTAGGATAGCTGCTACTGAAGAATCTACTCCCCCACTCATTCCAACAATAACTTTTTTCATATTTTCACCTCAATAGAAAAGACACCGAATTCAAAGATGAATTAGTGTCAAAGAAGATTTCATCTAAATATATAATATCATAAACTAAAAGATTTGACAAATTATGAAATTATTTAATAAGGAAAGTAAATAGTTTTATTATGAACGGTGATAAAAAGGTTTCTAAAACACTTGAAGCTAATGATATTATTACACAAATAATTAATACTCCCAAATACTTTTTAACAAGTCCTTTAAAATGAATTTGTTTTTTACTAGTAATAAGCTTAAATAAAGAGATAGATACTTTAATAGCATAAATTGATAAAAAACTTAATACAATGATATTTAATATTTGATGAGGAAATATATAACCGAGTGTCAATAGTGTTCCAGAGGCTTTATATCTAAATATGATAGAACTTATAGAAAACCCTAAAATAAAACTTTTAATAAATACTAAAAATATTACTATTGGTAATCCAATTAATGATATACCTAGTATCCACATAAATAATATATAGATTAAATTAGTAGTAATGCTTGTCCTTAATGTATAAATTTGATCTATCTTACCAGATTTTATTTGTAAGAAAAAATTAGAAATAGTTTCAGATACTAATTTTTTATCATCATTACTTAATATTGTTATAAAAAATGAACCAGTAATAAATCCTACTATAATGAGTATTGATACAAAAATAAATAACTTTTTATTTTTTTTAAATTCTGCGTTTATTAGTTTAAATATTTTTTTCATTAATGTTCACCCAATTAATTATATTAATAACTAAACAATTTATTCCTTGATTTTATTTTATATATTTAATATAATTTTAATGAGGTGTTTATTGTGAGTAAAAAAGCTAGAAAAAACATAGCATTAGTTCTTGCAATTGCGATGATTGCAACATTTATTGCAGGATTAATATTTATATAAAAATACAGTGAATTCATCACTGTATTTTTATATAAATAAATTATCTATAGAATCAAATACTGGTTCAGAAGTAATATTGATATTTAATTTTTTTAAAATATTTAAATCTTCATTTGAAATCATACAAGTAGAATGAGCATCAGTACCTTTTAATTTTTTTAATTGTTTTAAAGCTTTTTCTACCATACTATTAGTAGCGGCACAAATACTTAATCCAGTTAAAACATCGTGAAGATTTAAGCAACTATTGCCATATACTTCTTTTTTTATTTTTCTCATAGGTTCTATTACTGCTGGAGAAATTAGATGAATATCATCTTCAATATTTGCTAAAACTTTAATAGCGTTAATTATTACTGAAGCACTACTGCTCATAAGTTTACTTGATTTGCCAGTTATAATTTGTCCATTATTTAACATAATAGCTATTACAGGAGTATTTTTTATTACAGCTTGATTTTTAGCTTGAGAAATCACTTCTCTTTCATCTATACTAATATTTAATTCATCCATTAAAACTTTAATTCTTTGTGAAACATTTAAATCTACAATTCCTTTTTTATAATCACAAAGACTATTATAATATCTTCTAATAATTTCAATTCTGGAAGCTTTTTTTACTATATCATCATTTATAATACATTCTCCTATACAATTTACTCCCATATCAGTTGGAGATTTATAAATGTATTTATTTGTTATTTTATATAAGATATTTTTTAAAATAGGAAATACTTCTAAATCTCTATTATAATTAACTGCAGTAATTCCATATTCTTCTAAATGGAAAGAATCAATCATATTTACATCTTTTAAATCAGCAGTAGCAGCTTCGTAAGCAACATTTACTGGATGTTTTAAAGGTAAGGACCAAACAGGAAAAGTTTCAAACTTAGCATATCCTGCTTTGATGTTTCTTTTATGTTCATGATAAAGCTGTGAAAGACAAGTAGCTAATTTCCCACTACAAGGTCCTGGTGCTGCTACAACTACTAATGGTTTGGTAGTTTCAATATATGGATTAGCTCCATATCCTTCTTCGCTTACTATCACATCAATATCAGTTGGATATCCTTTAGTAAAAGTATGAATATATGTTTTAATTCCAATATTTTCCAATACATTTTTAAAAATTTCCGCACTTTTTTGTCCATTATATTGAGTAATTACTACACTACTAACGTTTAGTTCTAATGATTTTAATCTATCAATTAAACGTAATAACTCTTTATCATAACTAATACCATAATCTGCTCTTATTTTATTATTTTCAATATCTTTCGCGCTTATACAAAAAATAATTTCTAAATCATCTTTCATTTGTTTTAATAACTGAATTTTTGAATCTGCATGAAATCCAGGTAAAACCCTTTGAGCATGTAAATCGTCAAAAATTTTACCACCAAATTCTAAATACAATTTATTATCAAACATTTTAATTCTTTCTAAAATTTTTTCACTTTGTTTTTTTAAATATAATGCATTATCAAATCCTAATTCCATAAAATCACTCCTACTACTTTACTATATAATTATTATATCACAAAAACATTTTTAAAAATTGCCAATTAATTGAATAAATGGAAAATATTTAGTTATATATATTACTAAATATATCTCATAATAATAATGTAGTCTGTGAAAATTAAAAGAAAAGGAGATAATTTTATGTTTTTTAAAAAATTTAAAAACACTTTTCTAACAATTGCAGCTTCTATATTATTTATTATACCAAATAGTGTATTTGCTTATTCAGAATACTTAATTCCCGGTGGGGAAAATATCGGAATACAAATAAATACTAAAGGTGTGGTTATTGTAGGACTTTACAAAGTAAATAATTCTTATCCTGGTAAAGAAGCAAATTTAAAAGTAGGAGATGTTATCACTAAGATAAATAATGAAAAGGTAGATAATATATCTACAATGGTTAATAAAATTGAAAAAATTAGTGATAAATCAAACATTAAAATTACTTACATGAGAGATAAAGAAGAATTAAATACAAATTTAAAATTAGTGAAACAAGACGATGGAATTTATAGAACTGGTCTTTATGTTAAAGATTCTATTAATGGAATTGGAACTCTAACATTTATTGATCCCGAAACTAAATTGTATGGAGCTTTAGGACACGAAATAATTGAAAATAATACAAAGAAAAAATTAGAAATAAAAGATGGAAAAATCTATAAATCAGATATTACTAGTATTGACAAAAGTAGTAATGGAAACCCAGGTGAAAAAAATGCTAAATACTATCCAGAAGAAGTTTACGGTAATATAAAAGAAAATACCACTTCTGGAATATTTGGTGAGTATACCTTTGAACTTCCTTCTAAAGAAAAATTAAAAATTGCAAATAAAGAAGAAATAAAGGAAGGAAAAGCATTAATAAGAACAGTACTTGATGGCGACAAAGTAGAAGAATTTGAAATTTCAATTAAAAGTATAGATCATAATACCAATACATCTAAAAATATTTTGTTTGAAATAGTAGATAAAAATCTCTTAAGTAAAACTGGAGGCGTAGTCCAAGGAATGAGTGGTTCACCTATTATTCAAGATAATAAAATAATTGGGGCAGTAACCCATGTAATAATTGATGATACTAAAATGGGATACGGAATATTTATTACTTCAATGTTAGAAGAGGCAGAAAATTAGGAGTGATGTTCACTCCTAATTATTTTATATATAATATTATAGAATAGCAACAATTCTAATACTATTTGATTCACTTGCTGCACCATCAGAGGCTTTATAACTAAATATTCCTGCACTTGATCCATCGGTTGCTACCCCTCCTCTTACTAGGAATGGGTTATCTGTATCAAAAATTCCTGATGCGTCGTTATACCATCCTTTAGTTTCTTCTGTCGCATCTCCTAAGATATAGGTTTTATCTGGGTTATAACTATCATAATATTTTTTATTTGCACTATCTGTAAAGAAATCCGCTGTAAATCCTGATGAAGCTAATGAATTGTTATAATTTGCCATTACAAATTCATTTTTACTTCCTATCATGTCATATATTCCATATATGTTACCTGTAGTACTTGCTCCTGTTCCTTTTAACATATCTTTAGTTCCTTTACACTTTTTCAAAAATTGTGAATTACAACTAAATCCATCGTAAGAATAACTTTCTTTATCTACTGTAGAAACATTATTTCCACTTACAACTCCAGAACTTCTTCCTGTTAGAAAGGCATCACTTGAATTTATATAAATTTCTTTGTTAGCTCCTGTAAAATCATTATTTCCCATTTTTCCATACTTACTTTGACTTAAGTATGCGATTGCTCCCCACTCTGTATTTTTCATATTATGCACATCTGCTTTACTTGGAAACCATTCTACCTCATCACCCATTGTTGAATTCCATTCGTGATAGGTAGAAAGATTTTGATCTTTGTAAATATCTTTATTAAATATCATATTATAACTATTATTTAATTTAAATTTACTAACCCAAAATCCAGATAACTCTTTATCCCAACCAGATTGGTCGTAAGGAGTTTCCTTATATACTTTACTACCATCTCTAAATGCTGGGTGGGTATAATATTCTGTTTTTGCTACTCCACTTGTATTTATACTTACTCCAGTTGAAGTAGTTCCATTTTCAAACTCTACATCTATCATACTTGGTAAAGCAACACTTCCTGTATTATTTATTCTATATTTATATCTTGGAATCCAAGTGTAAAAATCATTTATATCATTTGTTTCTATAAAAGTTCCTGGACTTGCTTCTAAATAAGCTTGACGTGATTTACTTGTTATTGCTTTTTCACATAGCGGTTTTGCTCCAATAATATATTGAAAAAGTGCAGTAATATCAGTACTATCAATGTTTCCATCATTACGTATATCTGCACGTTGTAACCACTCTTCTTCAGTTAATCCTGTTGTATCGTTTCCCAATATTTTTTGATTAATTAAATCACAATCTTCTAACGTGATATCTCCATCTTTATTAACATCACCTTTGATTCCATCCCATATTTCACATTCATGTGAAGCTTCTTTAGTTAGTATCATATTAGCCCACTCTTGTTTAGAATAGTCATACCAACCTAAGTCTCCTCCTGCTTTTACCCATACGTTGTTTGCTTCATCATAAACTACTGGAATCATTCCATCTACTAACTTTCCTTCATTTACTAACCCTTCTTGAGTATTTTCTGTTCCCGTTACTGTTATTTTTCCTGATAATGTTCCTCCCATTAATCTTTCTTGATCTACTCCTGTTTCATGGATCCAGATATATAAGTTATATTCAGTTGGTGTTGTACTATCTAGTAGAATATTATTAGCTAGTGGAAGACTTGTACTATTTTTAACATTTACAAAACTTCCTTCTGTTACTAGACTCCCACTTTTATATAGTGCCCATCTTAAATCACTATCTTTAAAGTTATCACTTACTACTAAGTCTGTTAGTTCTAATCTTAAGTAGACATCTTTATCATTTGCATCCTTTTTAGCTATAGTAAATGTCTTTTTAGTTCCTTTACTTTCAATATCAGCATCAGCAATAGGTTCTATATCACTAGCTCTTATTAGTGAGCCATCTGGATCACTAAATACTATTGATAACTTTTTACTACTTACTACTATATCTTTACTTTGGGCTTGAGCTCTAAAATATGCATAAGTAAGTCCTACAATACCTGCTACTAAGATTACTGCTCCTATAATAGCTAGAATCAGCTTCTTTTTATTTTTTTCTTCTTCCATAATATACTTCCTTTCATTATCAACATTTTACATATTTAAGATATCATATTACCCCCCCCGGTCAAGGACTTTTCATCAACATGTTTTTTATTTACAATACATGTACATCCCTAAAGTTGAGAAAAAAATATAAAATGATAGAATATTGTATTAAAAAATTTTATGAACATCTCAAAGATTACTTTGATGATGAGAAAGATATTTTTTATTTACTTCTTCTTTTTCATGCTCTTTTTTATATATAAAAAAAATTAGAGTTTAATCTCTAATCACTTATTCATCAATACTAAAATTCTCTAAATGGCCATTTTCTTTTAATATTTTATTAACTTGTTCTTCAGCATTTTTAAGTTCATCACTACATTCTTTAGCTAGCATCATCGCACTAGAATATTTTTTAATCGCACTATCTAAATCTACATTACCGTTTTCTAATTCACTAACGGTTTTTTCTAATTCTTTTATTTTTTGTTCAAATGTTTTTTTCTCTTCCATTTTATTTTACCTCTTTCATTTTTATTTCAGTTACTTTTGATAATATATAACCATTATTAATTTCAATATTAATTTCATCATCAGTTTTTAATTTAGTAATATCACTTAGACACTTATTATCCTTTTTTACAATTGCATATCCTCTTTTTAAAGAATTTAAAGGATTTAAAACTTCTAATTTACCTATTATATTAGTTATTTTAATTTTATTAATTTCAACATAATGATTAACTAAATTACAAATATTTTTAATATCATATTTAGCTAATAATATTTTATTATTATTTATATTAATTTTAATTTGATTATTTAATTTATTTTGAATACTTTCTAATTCTTGTTTTTTAAGATCATAAAAATTTTTAGGATTATTAAGAGTATAGTTATTTTTTAATTGAGCTAATCTATTTTTTTCAAAATCTAATTTATTTTTTATGTATCTATTTAATATATCTATTAAACCATCTAATTTTTGTTCTTTGACTTCATAAATTGATAACGGATTTTTTAAAATATAAGAATTTTTATACTTATTTAATAACAAATTTAAATAATCTATTCTTTTTTTTAGGGCTTCATTTAATCTTATTTTTACCTGTTCTATATAATTTAAAATATCCATTTGATTAGGTACAGCCATTTCCGCTGCTCCAGTTGGGGTTGGAGCTCTAAGATCTGCTACAAAATCACTAATTGTAAAATCAATTTCATGCCCTACCGCACTTATTATTGGAATTTTGGAATCAAATATGGTGCGTGCTACAATTTCCTCATTGAAAGCCCATAAATCTTCAATACTTCCACCACCACGTCCAACTATTATAACATCAATATCATAGTTTTGCGCAATATTAATTTGTTTTACTATAGAAGGAGCGGCCTCTACTCCTTGTACAAGTGCTGGAAAAAGAATTGTTTCACAAATTGGAAATCTTCTTTTCAAAGTAGAAATAATATCTTTTATTGCCGCTCCAGTAGGAGCAGTTACAATCCCTATTCTCCTAGGAATTTTAGGAATTCTCTTTTTATATTTTGGATCAAATAGTCCTTCTTTTTCTAACTTTAACTTTAGTTGTTCAAACGCAATATGTAAATTACCAATTCCATCTTCTAACATATCAGATACATAGATTTGATAACTTCCACTAGCTTCATATACACTGATTCTTCCAGTAATTAGTACTTTCATACCATCCATTGGAGTAAATTTAACATTTTTAGTACTTGAAACAAACATAATCGCATTTATTCTACTTGTTTCATCCTTTAAAGTGAAATACCAGTGTCCTCTAGTATGAGCTTTAAAGTTAGAAATTTCTCCTTTTAAATAGATTTGTTGCATTTTAGGATTATTGTCAATTAAAGTTTTAATATATTTGTTTAAATCTGTAACAGTTATATAATTGTTATTCATAAAATCACTCTTCTATAAGTAAAATTATATAATATTTTTAAAACTAATACAACAATAAACAACAAACTAAAAAAGATACTTAAGGTATCTATTTGTCTTCTTTTTCTTTTAAAATCTTATCAAGTATTCCATTTATCATTTTTCTTACTTTATCATCTGAATATTTTTTAGAAAGTTCTATTGCTTCATTTATACATACTATTTCTGGAGTATTAGTATACAAAAGTTCATATATACCAATAGATATAATTGCTTCATCTATTTTACTTAATCTTTCCATTGTCCAGTCTTCTAATAAATGATTTGCTTTACTAAATATTTCTTTTTTATGAGCTAAGACTCCATTTACTATTTCATTAACAAATTCATTTTCAATAGGAACTTGTTCTTTTATCAATTCTTCAATATTGAATTCTATTTTGTTTGTTTGATACATAAATGCTTGATAAAGTATCGTCATTATTTTTTCTCTAAGTTCACTTCTTGTTTGTTTCATAAAAAGCACTTTCTCCTTTAAGTTAATTCAACTACAAATATTCTATCATATTATTTATTATTACTCAAATAATTTTTAATAAATTCTTCTTTGTATTCTAGAATACTATCATTTTCAATCGCTTTTCTTAATTCTTCTGTTAATCTAATTAAAAATCTGATATTATGAATTGAAAGTAATCTTCCTCCTAATACTTCATTAGAAGTAATTAAATGTCTAATATAAGCTTTAGTATAATTTTGACATGTGTAACAATCACAACCAAGTTCTATACTAGTAAAATCTTCTTTGTATTTTTGATTTCTGATATTTATTTTTCCATATTTAGTAAAGGCATTACCATGACGTGCAAGTCTAGTTGGAAGTACACAATCAAAGATATCTACTCCTCTTATTACACCTTCTATAATATCTAGTGGATCCCCTACTCCCATTAAATATCTAACTTTATCTTTAGGTAAATATTTAGTTGCATAACTAATCATATTATACATTACTTCTTTACCCTCTCCGACACTAGTTCCACCAATTGAATAACCATCAAATCCAATTTTAACTAATTCTTCTACACAATATTTTCTTAAATCTTCATACTCTCCACCTTGGACTATTCCAAATAAAGATTGATTTTCATTTTTATGCACTGCTTTACCTCTTTTAGCCCATCTAATAGTTCTTTCAGTACTTTGTTTAACATATTCATAAGTAGAAGGATATCCAATACATTCGTCAAAACTCATCGCAATATCACTATCTAATTTATTTTGAATTTCAATAGATTTTTCAGGAGAAAGAAATAATTTAGAACCGTCAACATGACTTTTAAAAGTTACACCTTCTTCAGTAATATCTTTAGGTTGAGCTAAAGAAAATACTTGAAATCCTCCACTATCAGTAAGAATAGGTCTATTATAATTCATAAATTTGTGTAATCCACCAGCGCGTGCTACTATATCTTCTCCTGGTCTTAACCATAAATGATATGTATTTGATAAAATTATTCCACTATTCATTTCATATAGTTCTTCTGGGGTTAAAGTTTTAACATTTGCTAGTGTTCCTACAGGCATAAACATTGGTGTATCATAAACTCCATAATTAGTGTTTAATTTACCTCTTCTTGCTAAAGTATTAGCTTCTTTTTTTAATAATTCGTATTTAATTTTCATGTAGATACCTCCTATTTGACAAAAATGCATTAATATTATATAATAAAAAGCACTTTTTTTAAAGGGGGTTTATATATATGTTTATTTTTGACAAAATTGATTATTTAAGAAGACTTGAATTAAAATATGCAACATTAGAGCTTAGAAAAAATTTCTTTGCTAATGGAAATGAGGAAAATATTGAAGATTATGAGATAATGCTATCAAATATTTGTTTACCTAAATTTAAAACAGATAAACATTTTGTTAATACAGTAAGATCTCTTCCAATTCAATATATTATAAGAGAAGTTTCTCATGATATGAAAAAAGCTTTAAATACTACACTTACTGAAGAAGAAGAAATGTATGTCGCACTTCATGTTATTTTTGGAAGTGACCAAAATTTCCATTCTAAATACAAAAACGTTGGAAGAAACAATGAAGCTATGGCAAAACTTTATTCAGTAACTTCAAATCTTGTAAAAGCTAGATATAATATATTTTTACAAAATAATAAGGAGAAAAAAGAACAAGAAGAATATTTAGATAAATTAACTGAACAAGTTACTCTAAAATTAAAAAATGAACATAAAAAAATCAAATAAAAAAATTTGGTTCTTTGTCAAATAGTGTTGGTGAAGAAAAAAATACAATGTAAAGGGATGATGAAAATCATCCTTTTATAAT
>CALVZF010000024.1 GCA_944372455.1 uncultured Bacilli bacterium | reverse complement strand
ATATATATTCTACTATAATCAATTTGTTTTTTATTTTCTATTTGATACTTCAAAAACTCAGTATCTCCCTCATTTTTAATATTAATTACTGCATTATTATCTACGAAACTTTCTTTTGAATCTGTACTAACTTCTTCGTCAAAATAATCATCTGGAACTACTTCTATTGGTACTTTAAATTCATAAATAAAATAGATGTTTACACCACCACAACCTGCATCTTCTGCAATGTGACCAGAAGTACCAAAATCACCAACAAACATTCCATAAATAGCATATTCTCCATTTTCATCCCTTACAATAGGAATATTTGCAACTGATCCTAAATATCTTTTAAATTTCCATTCATCTTTTGGTACACCATAATTATGAGTTTTTAAATAAATTTCAGGACTTATTAAACAAGTTGTTAATTCGTGACCTTCTAATCCAGTACAACCATCTAATTCTTCATATCTGGCTTCTAAAAAATATAAAGGATCTTTACCAAAAACTTTACCGTCACTACTGAATTTTATTCCCCCAGATGTACCAGCATAGGGATTATTAACTTTTACAAGCAGTTTTACACGTTTTTCTGCTAACTCACTTTCGGTTACTTTTAAAGTATTTTCTGAAACATAAAATCCATGTTCATCTAAATTTCCATTATCTGTAATTCTTAATGGATACTCATCTATGTTTTTATTAAATATTATTGGATCCCAAACATTAGTTTCTGCTCTAGATAATGCGACAAATTGATCTAGTCTTGTAGGATAATATGATTTTTCAGAGTATTGATTATAGTTATAATCAATTGGATTACCTCGTGCTATACTATCTGCAATTTCTTGTTCTACTACTTCTCTTGTTCCAGGAAATCCTCTATGAGCATTTATAGCAAGTTCAGCAGGCATTACAAAATATTTAAGTCCCGGTGTTGTTTCATTAAGGTGTATTTTTTGGTAAAAAGCATTAGTTTTGAAATATTTTCGCATCCATTCTCTAATAGTATCTTCATACTTTAAGTAGTAACCAGTATATTTATCTTTAGGTACATCAGGTAATACAATTTGTTTTCTTTCCTCAGCTGAAGGTCTTGGAACGATAGTATCAGTATAACCGTCAAATTGATATGTAGAGTAATCATCACCTATTGTTATATATACAGGAGAATAACCTTGATCATTAAAATGAACATTATTATCAGATGTAAGAATAGCTTTAGGCTTTATTATATTTATAGAAAAAGCTAGTATTAATGTAATGAAATATGAGATATATTTTTTCATGATTTTACTCCTTTACTATAATATTTATTTTATTGGATTCTACTCCAAACATTGATTCAGCATTTATTTCCACTGTTCCAACATCATGAATAACTAATGTATTATCTTCAATAGTAGCAACAGCTGAATTACTTGATTTCCACTTTATACTTTTATTTAGTAACTTTTTAGGAAGTACATCTACTGTAAATTTTATATTAGAATCTTTATTTGCCACTATTTGATCGTCAGTAGTTCGTGACATAAATAACATTACATCCTTAGAATTAACATAATCTATATCAATCTTAATACTTGATACTTTTAGTTGATTTACTAAAACTATTAAAATTAAACAAATTAATATAATTATAATTAACAACATTTTATGTTTTTTAATAAAAGTAATTATTTTTTCCATTTTATTTCACTCCTATTTATTAGTACATATATATCCTGAATTTTCACTATGTAAATTCATATTTACCCAACTACATGATGAATCTTTTTGACAATCTGATTCATTAGTATATTTAGAGCACGAATTGTTATTTGTTGTACTATTTTTATCATTGCTACTACTATTTGTTTCAGTAATATTACAAGTACTGGTATTTAAAACACAGCTTAGACAAGCATTTTTATCTTGATTTATTAACGATAATAATAACCCTACTATTGTTGGTACAAAAAATACTATTACTGCTGCTATAACTCTTTTAATAAATGTTGATTGAGATTTTTTTATCTCATCATCTTTTCCTGCGATAATTGCTTTTGCAAAATCTATTGACCCCATTATTATAAGTAATATTGGAACTGCTATTTTTATTATATCTAATATTATTCCAACAAATTTAAATACGACCATTATTTGGCCAGAACACACTTCCACACACTCACCCACTTATTATTATTTTTATTTATTAAAGTGTATCATATTAATCCCCCCCACGGTCAATATCTTTCTATCAATTGGTTTTGATTTACAATATATATATACTTACCCATAAAATCAAGAAAAATGATATAAAATAATAGAATATTGTATTAAAAAGCTCTACTTAAGGAAAAGAAAAAAAGAAAATTTATTACTAATGATAAATCTACTTTCTTTAAATCTAAATTAACACCTTTTGAAATTATTCAAGTTGATATCAAATATCTTACTGATATTGATAATTTGAAACTATATTTTAACTTGAATAATGAAAGAGTTTTACCTAAAAATCGCTAAAGATGTATTAACTGGTTTTCCAATTGTTATTTTTAGAAAATATTCTAACTCCTTTTCTTGAACAATTTAAAGGAAATAATCATTCAAACAGATATGGTTCTGAATTTACTAATAAGTATGTTCTAAAATAAGCGAAAGAAATTAAAGCTCTTATATCAAAATAAAAAAGACTTTAAAAGTTAAACACTTCAAAGTCCCTAAACCTCAAATACCTACCTTGTATTATTTTTATTTGGATTCTTTCTAAATCCTTTACTATTATCTAAAACGACTTTATGCCGATACAAATAAATTTTAACTATTTAAAAGTCAATAACCCATTTAACGGCATTATTTGTATATAAGTATTACCATCATTTACTTTAATCTCAGTTCCGTCTAAATAAGTATATTTTGTTTTAGATTCTCTACTATTTTTTTCATATTTAATTGGAACTGCATAACCTTCTGTTATGTAATAACCATCTCCAGTTCCAATATTATCTAATTCTTGTCTACCTTTATCTTCACTATCAATTAAATTATAATTTTTAACTTTAATAATAATAATGTTTTTTACTGTATATTGTTCTTTAGTTATTCTATCTGTATGAGGTATATTTTGCATACTTCTTAAATACTTTTTAGTATTTGGATCATAAGTATAAGAAGTGGTATGAATATAAGAATATTTAATATTAATGTTATTAGTGACTTCACTAGCTTCTTTTTCATTTAAGTTTACTTCATCGACACTATAATTTAGTAGTGTATTAGTTACTTCTTTATCATAATTTTTATTTTTAATTTGTTTTCTAATATTTTCCATAGAAGTAAAAGCATTGTGAGGAGCTTTAGTTAGTGAACTATCTCTCCAAAACATATTTCCAGGATTTATTATTCCATCTAAATTAGCTACTTGTAATTTACTTATGTCATTAAGCGCCTTAGGACTGTTTCCAAAACGAACTAATACCGCATCGTTTTCTAAAGCATAATCAATATAATAGTGTCTTAAACTTCTTACAGGACCAATAACGGAAGGATTAGTATCTTTAAATAATGCGAAAAGTCTAGTATAACCACCTTCTACAATTATTTCATATACTAAGTAAGCATCATTAAGACCTGCATGTGGCCAAGCCTCACGAACATTGTCTATCATTACACCAACTGGTCTTGTTTTAGACTCTAAATCAATAATCTGTAATTTCTTTTCTGGTTTATCTAATTTTGTATTTTTATAATCTTCATATTTTAAAGAAAATAAAGATTTAGTTCCAATAAAAATTCCTAATAATAAAATTATTAATACTAAAAGTAATATAATTATAACTTTTTTCTTTTTCATACTACTCACCTACTTTAATTATACAAAAATCTTTTATATTTTAAACCTTAATTTTAAAATAACTAATTAATTGAATGAAAGTTTACATTGATGTGCAAAATAAGAATGAGTAAGTAGGTGAAAAAATGAAAAAAATAGATAAAAATTTAAATAATTTAATAAATAAAATTAAAGCCGATAGCGGTGAAAGTACTGATTTAAATGTTAAAGAAATATTAATTGGAAAAAGAAAAATTGCCTCTGTTTATTTTGAAACTATTACTTCTAGTGAGCAAACTAATAATTTTGTACTTAAAAGTATAGGAAAAACTATTATAGATGAAGAAAATTTATCATTTAAAAATATTTACGATTATTTATATAATACAATTCCTAGTGGGAGTATTAAAAAGCTTGACACTTACGAAAGTATCATAAATTATTTATACAATGGATTTGAAATAATTTTAGTTGATAAGGAAGATAAAGCTATTGCTTTTGAAATGAGAGCTAGTTTAGATAGAGGAGTAAACTCACCTACTACTGAATCAATAATTAGAGGTCCTAAAGATGGTTTTACAGAAAATTTTAATAAAAATTTGGGACTTATTAGAAGAAGAATTAAAGCTCCAGAGTTGTTTGCTAAAGAGAAAAAAGTGGGTAGGAAGACTAAAACCAGAGTTGGAATTTTATATATAAATGATATTGCAGATAATAATTTAGTGAATGAAGTTATGAAAAGAATAGACAATATTGATATAGATGCAATTATAGATAGTGGTTATTTAAGAGAATTAATTGAAAAACAAGAATCTAACTTTCCAACTATTATGAGTACAGAAAGACCTGATAAAGCAGTTATGGCGCTTTTAGAAGGGAAAATAGTTGTTATTTTAGACAATACTCCTTTTGCGCTTATTATTCCTACTTTTTTTGTAGACTATTTTCATACTTCAGAAGATTACTATCAAAAATCTACTAATATTACTTTTATACGTATTATCAGATTTCTAGCTTTTATTATTTCTATATTAACCCCTGCCTTTTATGTAGCTTTAACGACTCATAATAAATCTTCTATTCCATCAGGTTTACTAATTAATTTTGCTACTCAAAGAGAAGGTGTACCTTTTCCAGGGTTTGTTGAGGCTTTACTAATGATGATTACTTTTGAAATATTAAGAGAAAGTGACATAAGAAGTCCTAGTGTAGGAGGAAGTGCGGTATCTATTTTAGGAGGAATAATAATTGGAGATGCAGCAGTAAGTGCAGGAATAGTATCTCCTATTATGGTCATTGTCATTTCAATTACAGCAATTTCTTCTCTAGTATTTTCTTCAATTGATGTAGTAAGTGCGATTAGAACTTGGAGAATTGTATTTTTAATTTTTGCCGCTTTACTTGGAATTTACGGAATTATTATTTTAGGAATTTTATTTATTGTTAGAATTACTTCAATAGAAACTTTTGGGAAACCTTTTACTTTTCCGTTCGCACCTTTTAATTTAAAAGAACAAAAGGATGCAATAATTAGAATGAATAGAACTAAACTTTGGAATAGAAATCCACTTACTGCTACTAAGAATTTAAGACGAATTAAGGAGATAAAAAAATGAAAAAATTTTTAATATTATTTGCTTCTCTTTTTTTAGTTGGGTGTCAAAGTTATAAAGAATTAAATAATTCCGCCATTGTAAATGCACTTGGAGTTGACATGATAGATGGAAAATATATAGTTTCAATACAAATTATTAATACTAGTAAAAATAGTGATGAACAAAATAATTTAAAAAAGCCTATAGTCTATACTGGTACAGGTAAAACATTAAACGAAGCTTTAAGCAATATTAATTCCAAATCTTCTAAAGTCTTATACTTAGGACATTTAGAATTAGTGATTGTGGGAGAAACAATAGCTCGTAATGGACTTTCTGAAACAACAGACTACTTTATTAGAAATAACGATATAAGTAAAAATTTTACGATATTAGTTGCGAACGGAAATACTCCTGAAGAAATATTAAATGTACCCACTCCATTAGTAAATTTTCCTTCTGGAAATATATTAGGCAGTGTAGAAATTTATTCTTCAATTTCTGGAGTTTCAAACAATATTAAATTTTTAAAATTTGTAAAAGATCTTACCAATCCTGGAATTGAACCTGTTATGTCTAGTATTAAAATAATAGAAAACAACAATAATGAAAAAAATTTACAAATATCTTCACTTGGAATATTTAAAAAAGATAAATTATTAGGATTTTTAAATGATGAAGATACTAAGGGCTATAATTTTATTACAGATAATATTAAAAATACTAATATCACTTTAATAACAAAAGATAAAAATTATATAAGTATAGCTATAAATAATTCTAAAACAAAAATAAAAAGTCAAATAAAAGATAATATACCTACTATAATTATTAATTTATCATCATCAATGGAAGTAAAAGAAAATAATGGAGAATATGATATAAATCAAATTAAAATATTAACAGAAAATAAAATTAAAAAAATGATTACTAATACAATTAATAAGATAAAAGAAGAATATCAAAGCGATATTTTAGGATTTGGTAACAATTTATATAAAACAAAAAATTCTTATTGGAATAATTACAAAAATAATTGGAATAATAACTATTTTCTTGATGTGAAAACTGAAATAAATATCAATTTAAATTTTAATAATAATTTTAATATTTTAAATGGTTAAGGAGTGAAAATATGAAAAAAAATATAAAATTTAGTCCAGTTCAATTAGGTTTTTTAGCATTTTTTTTAAGTCAATCATTTATATTTTTTCACTCCTCTTCTCTTATTTTAAAAAACGCCAAACAAGATACTTGGATAAGTTTGATAATTGGTTTTTTGATTAGTTTATTTTTATTAAAGTTATATTTAAAAACTTTTAATAAAAATAATAATATTAATATCTTTGAATTTAATACTCAAAAATTTGGTAAAACAATTGGTAATATTTTAAATATTATATTATGTTTAATTGTTTTAATGTCTATTTCATTTATACTTAATAAAATGTGTATATTTTTGACTTTAAATTTTATTAGAGAAATTCCTATTTTTATTTTAGCTCTTACATTTTTATTACTTACAATATATACAGTAAATAAAGGAATTGAAACTATTTGTAGAACTTCACAAATTTTAGGTTTTATAGGTTTGATAATTTTTGCAACTTGTATTTCTTTACTTATTAATTATATGGATATTAGTAATATTGAACCTATTTTTGAAACAGGTACAAGTAATATTTTAAAAGGTAGTTTAATCTATACATTGTCTTCTCTTTTGCCTTTATTTATTTTAACTATGATTCCAAGAGATAGTATAACTCATGAAAAATATTATGATAAAGGAATAATTTTGGGATATATTGTATCATTTATTATAACTTTTATTATTTTAAATTCTAGCATTTTGGTTCTAAGTAGTAATGTATCTATAATTTTTAATTATCCTGAATATGTTATGATCAACCAAATTTCTATTTTTCATTTTATTGAGCGTCTAGAAAACATTTTTGCTTCTATTTTTATATTTAATATATTTATATTTATCAGTTTAGGTATATATTTTGTTAAAACGTTTATTAGTACTAATGTAAAAAATGAAAAAACTAACAAAACCATTTTAGTTTTATTAGTTATATTATTAACTTTATCTTTATTTATCCGATAACGTAAGGATCAACTTTAGTACCAGTCCCTCCTGTAATAGTTACGTTTGATTTTAAGTTAATTACTGGTCTTACATTAATAGTTTGTGTATTTTGTCCACTAAATTCCATTGGTATTATATTGTCTGATCTTGTACTTGCTGCTGTTGTTAATTTATATGGATAAACTTTATTATTACTATTTAATCCAAAGGTTAGTGTTGTTTGAGTCGTATTTTCAAAATCTCCTGCTAAATAAAAGTTGTTATTATTTCCTGCAAAACCTTCTATAAAAGCTCCTGCATACATTAATTCATCTGTACTAAATGTTCCTATTTTTGTTATTACTGTTCCATTTGTATCTCTACAATTTAAAGTCGGATTTAAATCATCAAATGTATTTGTTTTGTCATAACAGAAATTTTCTGTTGCAACTAAACTATCATTTGTTCCTGTTATATTACTATTGTACCAATTATTAAGATTTGTTCCTATATAGTCATCAAAACTTAATGTGTCTGTTGCATAGTCTTTTGTCATATCTAATGTTGCATCCACTGTTGTTAACCCTGCTAATTTTATTGTTCCATCTTCGTTTATTCCCATTATTCTCCAATCTTGTCCAGCAAAATTTACATAATTGTTTGTTACTTCTCCCCTATAGTAATATACTGGAAATCCAAACTCACTTTTTTCGCTATTATCTTTTTGTACATATAATCCTAAGTCTGTTGTTTCTTTATCAAATTCTAGGGTATTTGTTAATACATTACTATTGTTATTTCCTAAAATTTTATATGCTAAAGTATTTGGGGTAGATACTGAGGCTTTATAACTTATTTTAGCTTTAAATGTACTACCTGCTATAGCAGATTGATCTTTTTCGTTTTCGTTTAACCAAACTCTTACTCTAAAATACTTAGTACTGTTTTTAGCTATAGTATAACCTGGTACTAACAATTTTTTAATATTTGTTGAATCAGAAGTATCAAGTTCTAAGAAATTACCGGTAGATACTTTAATAGAATTAGTAAAACTAGAGTTATCACTTGTTTCTAGTGACCATTTAAAGTCATAATCTTTTAAAGCGTTAGGAATAGTCATATTTGATAAATAAATATCTACATAAGTATCGGTAGTACTAGAGTTTACAAAAGAAAATGTTATATATGACGCTTTACTTTCAATATCTTCTTCGTAAATAGGTAGTGCATTACTCATAAGTAATTCATTATTTTCGGTAAAATTAATATTAAGTTTAGCTGCTTTCATTTCTCCAAAATCAGATTCTTTTTTTAACATAAAATGTGCAAAAGTAATACCTACTAAAATCAATAAAACAATTCCAAAAATTACAATTGAAATCACTCTTTTATTATTATTCTCAACTTTTTTACTTTCTTGTTTCATTTTTCTCACCTACCATTTATTCTAAATTAATTTTATGTTAAATTTTAGGCTTTGTCAATCATATTAAAAGTTTTAAATATTAAATTTAATGATATTACATAAAATATACTGTATTTGATTGACTAAAAGTGTAAAAACAGATATAATTATAAACGCAGATTTATTAGGCAGCACATAAAAGAAATTGTAATGTGTTTGTTGCACAAAGTTTTATTAGTAGCTTTTGCTGCAAGTGAAAATATTAAAATAAACACCCTATGATGGATTTTATGATAAGCCTCTGCAAGAAGGAGGAAAAAATTATGGCTAGATACACTGGGCCAGCTTACAAAAAAAGTCGTCGTGTAAATTTTTCAACATTAGAAACTGGTAAAGAACTTGCTAAACGTCCTTATGGACCTGGACAACATGGACAAGGAAGAAAAGGAAAACCATCTAACTATGGAGTTCAATTAACTGAAAAACAAAAAGTTAGATTTATGTATGGTTTAACTGAAAAACAATTTAGAAAAACTTTTGATAAAGCTTCCAAAATGAAAGGAGTTCATGGTGAAAACTTCTTAAAACTTCTTGAAAGTAGATTAGATAATTTAGTGTATAGAATTGGATTTGCTTCTACTAGAAGAGGTGCTAGACAATTAGTTAATCATGGACATATAACTGTAAATGGTAAAAAAGTTGATATCCCATCTTATATTGTAAAAGTTGGAGATGTTATCTCAGTTAAAGAAACTAGTAAAAATCATAAAGCTTTAAAAGAAAGTTTAGAAAAAAAATTAAATCGTGTTGAATTTATTAATTATGACGAAAATAAAATGGAAGCTACTTATGTAAGATTACCAGAAAGAAATGAACTTAATATGGATATTAATGAATCATTAATCGTTGAATTTTACAGTAGATAATAAAAAAATTGTTAACTTTTTAAATAGTTAACAATTTTTTTGTCTTGTTTTAATTTCAATAATTTCTTTTTTTATTAAATTTATTTCTTCATTAATAGGATCAGGAAGTGTTTGATCTAAAGCTTCACTTTCTATTTTTTTATTATCTTTTTTAACTACTTTACCAGGAATTCCTACAACAGTAGAGTTTTTAGGTACTTCTTTTAAAACAACTGATCCTGCTCCAATTTTAGAATTTTCTCCTACTGTAAAAGAACCTAATATTTTAGCTCCCGTACTTATCATTACGTTATTTTCAACTGTGGGATGTCTTTTCCCCTGCTCTTTTCCTGTTCCACCTAAAGTTACTCCTTGATATATTGTAACATTATCACCAATAATAGCAGTTTCCCCAATAACAACACCCATACCATGATCAATAAAAAGTCCTTTTCCTATTTTGGCTCCTGGATGTATTTCAATTCCTGTTTTTCTTTTAGCCTTCTCAGAAATATAACGGGCTAAAAAATAATGTTTTTTATTATATAAATAATGAGCTATTCTATATCTAATCATTACTTTAAAACTAGGGTATAAAAATACTTCTAAATTACTTTTTATTGCAGGATCTTTTCTTTTGATATTAATAATTTCATCTTTGATAAATTTAAACAATTTATAAATCACCTCTTTTTACCTTATTATATGAGTAATCTATAAATTAGAATAAATTAAATAATTACTTAATTTCTTTTAAAGTTAACTTTAACTACATTAGAGCCTTTTTTCTCCTTTACTTTAGGTAAACCATAATTTTCAATACTAGTATCAATAATATCTTGATTAAAAAGTTGTTTAGCTAAAGTTATTACATAATTTATACACTTTAATTCATTTAAATCTAATTTTTTTAAATTTATTGTACCTTTCAATTCAAAATCTTTTTTCATTTGTATATAATCTTCATCATATTTTTTAAATAAATCTTCAAGCTTTAATTTTTCAATTACATAAATTATTATTTCATACCAACTAAAACTTAGAAGTAAGTCTTCTTCCATATAATCAAATACTTCTTGATAAAATATACTTATACGTCTTTGATTGATATTTTCCATATAATTATCCCAATTGTTTATTATTCTATTAATTTCTTGTTTTTTATTTTGAATTAAATTTATATGACGGCTTACATAATCTTTTAAATATTGGTCATATTTTCCAATATAATTTAAAATATAGTTATTAATACCATAATTTTTTAATGAATCTGGAGTTTTAAAATGTTTGTGAATATTCTCTTCTAAAGTTATTTCTTTTTCTGTATCAAAAATTTCATTTATAAGCCTATTAGCAAAAAAATTTAAAATTTCTTCGCTATTATTAAACGTATCATTAATAATGAAAAATCCTAACCCCAACTTATCAACTATATTTTTATCTGGTTCTTTTTCTAAAATATTAGAAATTTTAGTCATTTCTAAACTGTAATAAGAACTTGACTTAATACAATAATCCCAAGAGTCAAAATTGTCAAAGCCTCCTAATTTATTAGACATCATTATATTTAATTCCATTACAGTTATATCTTCATCATCATTATGTTTAGCTAAATAATCATTTGCAAGACTAACTATAAATTTTTTATCATTGGAAAATGTATTAATCATAAATTTTAAAAAATTATAATTATTTTTAAGTTCATCAGAACATAAGTTATACATATTTTTATCTTTGGTATAATCAATAACTTGCATCATAAATGCACAATCATTTTCTAATTCATCAATATCAAATGGAGCAATATCATTTCCATTAACATAGTTAAAAATTAATTCTTTACTATATTTATTCTTCATACAAATACCCCCTATTTTATCTTAAAAATAACCTAAAAAATAATTTTTCTTTCCTTTTCTAATTACTATATATTTATTTCCAATTGTATTTTCCTTTGTTATAGCTAAATTTTCATCTGTTACTTTTTCTCCATTGATACTAATCGCACTATTACTTATAAATTCTCTAGCTTCTCTTTTACTTGAGGTAATTTTATTTTGAACTAACAAATCTATAATGTTTAGATTTTCTTGTAATTTAAAATTAGGTACATTTGATAAACCATCTTCTATTTGTTCTACTGTTAAGTCTTTAATATTACCACTAAATAATGATTCACTTATTTTTTTAGCGCTTTGATATTCTTCTTCTCCATGTAAATCTTTTATAATTTCATGAGCTAAAGTTTTTTGAGCTAATCTTAAGTGAGGCTCTTTGTTATGTTTATCCATAATTTCAATTATTTCTTCTTTAGTTAAAAAAGTAAATATTTTTAAGTAACTTTCAACCATTTTGTCATCGCTATTAATTAAATATTGATATAATTGATAACTTGAAGTTTTATTTTTATCTAGCCATAAGGCATTTCCTTCACTTTTACCAAATTTATTTCCATTCGCATCTAAAACTAGCGGCATAGTAAAAGCATAAGCCTCTTTCCCTGTTTTCTTTTTTATTAGTTCTAATCCTGTTGTTATATTTCCCCATTGATCTGAACCTTCTGCCTGTAAAATACAATTTTTAGTTTCAAATAAATGTAAAAAATCGTAACCTTGAATTAAAGTATAACTAAATTCTGCAAAGGTAATTCCAGTTTCTAGTCTTCTACTAATTATATCTTTATTTAACATATAATTGATATTTATATATTTTCCAACATCTCTTAAGAAAGTTATAAAATCCATTCCTTTAATCCAATCATAGTTATTTACTACTTCTGCTTTACCATCAAATATTTTTTCAATTTGAGATTTTATTCCTTCAAGATTTTTTTGTACTTCTTCTACTGATATTATTTCTCTTTCAGCAGTTGGCCTTGGATCTCCAATAAGTCCAGTAGCACCCCCTACTAATAATATTGGATGGTGTCCCGCCATAGCAAGCCTTTTAGCTGTAATTAAAGATGAATAGTGTCCAATATGCAAACTATCTGCAGTAGGATCAGTTCCCCAATAAAATGTAATTTTTTCATCATTTAAAATTCTTTCAATGTCTTCTCCAGCAACATCTTTTATTAATCCTCTCCATTTTAGTTCCTCAAATAACTTCATTAAAAACTCCTCCTTATATTATTGGTTAAAAATAGATAGCTATTCATAAGGACGAATTTTTCCGCGGTACCACCTTAATTCATAGTTATCTATGCTCTTTTTCTTGTAACGTAAGAAATCCGTTTTGATTTAAAATCTGTAATTCATTATTAAATATATATTAGTTTCCACCGTACACTAACTCTCTATCAATATAATTTAATAATTACTTTGATTTATCATTATCAATTTACAATTATTATTTAACTTAGGTTTCCTCACTAAATAGATAATACATTAATTTTTAAAATTTGTCAAAATTCTAGGTAAAATAAAAAGAACTTAAAAATTTTTAAGTTCATCAAGAATTAATTATAACATGATCTTCAACTAACTTAACATTTGTTGCCTGTAGTCCTTTATCAGTTTCAATAAGAGTATAGGTTACAAGTTGTCCTTCTTCTAAAGAGCGAAAACCTTGTCTTTCGATAACTGAATAATGAACGAATATGTCATTGTCTTCCTCATCAACAATAAAACCATATCCTTTTTCATTATTGAACCATTTTACTGTTCCTGTTATCATTATTCTCACACCTCGCATTTCATTACTGCAGTACTAAATTACTCTTCTGCTAGCTGGTCCGAGTACTCTTAAATTCTAGCACACAAATTATCTAAATTTGTCAAAATTACGTTAATTGTTAAAAATGTGGTAAGTTTAGTTTTGAGATTAGATAAAATTTCAAATTAATCTATTTCGCGCAACTTTTTTAATCATATATGAAAAAAGAATATGATTAAACCACATTCCTTTTACTTTTGATTATCTATTAACAATAATTTATAATATTTCCATGCGAGAACTCTAAAGGTTAGTTTATCAATTTGATCCTCACTTATAGTTTGATTTGTAACTGCATCTTTTATGGAATTAAAACTTGCTTGATAATCTGTTGTAATAATTAAGTCGTTTCCTGCTAAAATAGCTTTAACTGTTACATCATCTATACTATTTAACGCTCCCATTGAAATATCGTCAGTCATAATTATTCCAGTAAAATTAAGTTCATTTCTTAAAAGATTATGTACATCCTTTGATAAAGAAGCAGGATTATTACTATCAATACTATTAACCGTATTATGACTTACTAATACTGCTTCAGCAGAAGCATCTATTCCTTCTCTAAAAGGTGGAATATCATTTTTAAGAATCTCGTCGTAAGTTCTATTATCAACTACTGTTCCTATATGTGTATCAGAATTATTTCCATATCCAGGAAAATGTTTTAGTGTATAAGATACCCCTGTTCCTTTACTACTTTCAATTACTGTTTTAGCATAATTAGCAGTTAAGGCAGTATTTTGTTTTAAAGTTCTTTCATACATATAATCGCTAGAATTTGTAGAAACATCAACTACTGGTGCTAAATTTAGATTAAGTCCGAGATTATTTAGTATTTCGCTCTTATTTAAAGTATCTTCTTTAATTTTTTCAAATCCGCCTAAATCGTAAAGTTCACTAGGTGATTTAAATTTTTCTTTAACTAAATTAGGATTACTACTTACTCTAACTACTTTGCCACCTTCTTCATCAACTGCAGTTAGTAATGGAATTTTAGAGTTCTTTTGTAAAGTATTTATCATTTCTTTTACTTCTTGTTCTGTTTTATCTTTAAAATCTTTTTCAAAGAATACAAATCCTCCAAAACCATATTTTTTTAGCTCTTCAATTTGATTAGAGTCTGGATATCTAACTAATAATAATTGTCCTATTTTTTCATCTAATGATAAAGTTTTAAGTTTTGAATATGCTAACTGATAATAATCTTTAAATATACCATTATCTTGAAAACTAGCTGGTATACCACTTTCACTAGCCTCTCTATTTACCACTTTATAATTAATTACTTCACAGTCTTGCAAATTAGTATTTCCATTTAGAAAACCTGTATATTCTATATCAAGATTATCTCCAATACTAAACTCTTGATCTGCTACATTAAAAGTATAAATAACTAGATTATCATCCTGAATTGTAACTGTATCACTATCATACTGCATTACTGTTCCCACAATTTTGTTAGTAGCTTCTTTATTATTTTTTTTAGTAAATATCATTATACTAACTAATAAAATTATAACAATAAAAATTCCAATAGTAAGTGCTGTTTTTTTATTCATATTTATCACCTAATAAATTATATTAAAACTAAATTTTATTATTCATCAATATTTTATTATTAACAAATCTAAACTTTTTAATTTCTTTTCTTAATTAAAAAAGCAATTTTAGAATTAATCTAATATTACTTATTATATATACTCTTTTAATCGATCTTTAAATTTTTTAGCATGTCTTACAGAAATTGCACCACATAATCTTTTGCCATCATAAAATATAATTATATTATTTTCATGGTCACATTTTTTAATATTTCGCATATTTACAATACAACCTCTGCTTACCTTAAAAAAATCTTTATTGAGTTGTTTTTCAAAAAAATAAAGTGGTTTTCTAATTTCATATTCTTTATTGACTGTAGTTAGTATACATTTTCTTTCAATTGAATCAGTTTCTATAAACAATACATCTTTATATTTAATATTGTAATCTACCTTTTCTACTTGAAATTTAATAGACTTTTTTAGTTCAAAAATTTCTAAGGATAATTCTAATAATTCACCAATATTTTTATCATAATTGATACTTTTACAAACATAATCTAATATTGCTAATCTAAGTTTTTGTGCTTCACTAATTAATTCTTTATAACCAGTTTCTAAAATAATAATACTATCATAATCATATTTTCTAATATCGTTAGCTATATCAATTCCAGAATCATCATTTTCAAGATTAATATCTAATATATAAATATAATGTCCATCATCTGGATTCTCTATAATTCTTTTAAGTTTATCGCTATAGCGTTCAAAAGTATTTATTGTATAATTAATATTTGTCTTCATCATAAAGCTTTCTATGATATCATAAGTTCTTATTCTATAATTCTTATTATTTTCACATATAATAATGTGTACCATTATTTCACTCCTTACTACCCTATACTATTATAATAATATCATATATTTTTATTATTTTGGAAAAAATTGGTAAAATTTAGAGAGTGAAAACATTTTTTTACGATTTATTATTATGAAGACTATTAAAAACAAAATTCGCTAAATTATTAGTATATTATTATTCTAGGTGATATGTATGAAATATAAAATAATTGTTCCTTTAATTTTATCATTACTTATTGGTTCTTTTTTAGGATTTGTAATCTTTAGACAATATAAAGAAACTAGTAAAAGTGTATTTTTAGAAGAAACGCCTATTTATTTTTTACAACAAGGTGTGTATTCTAAAAAAGAAAGTATGGAGGAAAATACTAAACTTTTAGAACATTATATATATACTAAAGAAAATAATCAGTATAGAGTTTTTGTTTCTATTAATACTAATAAAGATAATGCAGAAAAAATTAAAACGATTTTTAATGATAAAGGTATTGATATTTATATTAAAGAAGGAAAAATAGAAAATAAAGCATTCGTTGAAAAATTAAAACAGTATGATGAATTGATTAAAGCTTCAAATGATGAACAAGCTATAAAAGAAATTATTAAACAAATACTTAGTGAATATGAATTGGCGGTGAAAGAAAATCAGTAGTTTTAAAAATTTAGTTGATGAAGAAAAACCAAGGGAAAGGTTTTTAAAATATGGAGTTGAAAATATTTCAACAGAAGATTTAATTTCTATTATTTTAAAAACGGGAACCAAAGAAAATTCACTTAAAAATGTTACTAATGAAATTTTAAGCAGTATTAATAGTATTCAAGATTTGAAAAATATCTCAGTTAACAAATTAATTTCCATTAAAGGTGTTGGATTAGTAAAAGCAATAGAACTTCTTAGTGCGATTGAATTAGGGAAACGAGTATATAAAAATAAAATTAAAGAAATTAAAAAACTAAAAACTCCTTTAGATACTTATAATTTTATTAATGATAAGTTTTTAAATAAAAGCAAAGAATATTTTTATGTAATATATTTGGATATAAAATCAAAAGTTATAGAAACTAAATTATTATTTATAGGTGGATTAAATGAATGCTTAATAGATATACGAGAAATATTTAAGAATGCGCATTTATTAAGTGCCGCTTCTTTTATTTGTGTTCATAACCATCCAAGTGGAGATCCATTACCTAGTAAACTTGATGATATTAATACCATTGAATTAATAAAAATAGGAAAATTGCAAAAAATATTATTAAAGGATCACGTAATTATAGGAAATGATAAATATTATAGTTATTGTGAAAATAGAAAATATATATTATAATCTAATAGGAAGTGATATTATGCGAAAAAAGAATAAACCAAGATTGGAAACTAAATATATAGTTTTAATAATATTAGGAGTAATAATATTACTATTATCTATATATTCTTACATAATTAAAGATAAAAGAGAATTAAGTAAAATAGAACAAGTTTTAAAAGATAGTGTTATAACAGTTGAAAATATAGTACTGTTTCCTATTCGCTATATCACTAATGAATTTAAAGAGTTTATAAATCTTAGAAATGTATATAATGAAAATGAAATATTAAAAAGAAATCTAGATAGATATGATTTAATATATAGTCAAAATCAAGAATTAAAAAGACAACTTGAAAAAGTTAAAGAAGAAGCTAATATTGATTATATGCTTACTGATTATGAATATTTAAATGCTGCAATTGTTAATAGAAATATTGGATACTGGTATGATACTATAACTATAAATAAAGGAAGTAAACATGGAATAAAAAAGGATATGGCAGTTATAACTAGTAAAGGATTAATTGGTAAAATTGTAAAAACAACCACTTTTAATAGTGAAGTAAAATTAATTACTTCTAAAAATTCTAATAATAAAATTTCGGTAATAATTAATAATGGAGAAAATGATGTTTCTTATGGAATTTTATCAGGTTATAATGAAAAAGACAACACTTTAATGATTGAAGGAATTAGTGATAATAAAGAAACAAAAGAAGGTTCTTTGGTTTATACAAGTGGATTAAATGATATATTTCCAAGCGGTATAGAAATTGGTAAAGTTAAAAAAATAGAAAAAGATAATTATGGGTTATCAAAAATTGTATATGTTACTCCATCTGCTGATATAAATGATATTTCATTAGTTAGTGTTTTAAAAAGGAAAGATTCTTAATGACTCTAGGAATTATTACAGTTATTATTTCTTTTATATTAGATTCATTTGTATCACAATATATTTTTCCTTCAATAACTAATTTTAATATTTTTATCCCTATGTTTTCTTTAATTTCGTTAATAATAGTTTTTCCATATTTTAATAGTAATAATAAAGACTATTTGATAACTTGTTTAATAACGGGATTAATATATGATATTACTTATACGAATACTTTGGGTTTAAATATGGCATTATTTTTACTTTCTGGATATATAATTATATTTCTAGATAATGGTTTATCAAATAATTTGTTTAGTTTACTAATAAAAATGTTAATAATTATTTTCATATATGATTCACTAACATATTTAATCTTAATACTTTTAAATTATATAGATTATAGTATTATAGATTTATTTATTAAAATGTTAAAATCTTTAACTCTAAACAGTATATATTTAATATTTACCTATTTAATTACCAATATGATTGCTAAACATTTTAAAATTAGAAAGACAAAATAAAAAGGCATGTTATTCATTGCCTTTTTTTGTATTCATTACAATTGGTAATATAATTGGATTTCTACCAGTTTCTTCTTTTATGAAAGTTGAAACTCCACTTACAATTGCATATTTTAAATCATTATAATTGAATTGTGATTTAGAATTTAATTGTTTTTGAATAATACTTGAAGAAATTTCTTCTATTTTTTTTATCAATGATGCATTTTCATTTACTAATACAAAACCTCTAGTTGTAATGTTAGGGTTAGCTAGTAATTTCTTTTTATCAACATCAATTGCTGCGATTACTACTAATATACCATCACTAGACATTATTTTTCTATCTTTGATAACTAAATTACCAATATCCCCTATTCTGTTACCATCTACATAGATGTCATTTGCTTGAACAGTTCCTTGTTTTTTTATTCCTTCTTTAGTTAATGAAAGCACTTCTCCATTTTCTAAGATGAAAGTTTTTTCTTTTGGTATACCAAGTTCAATAGCTATATCAGCATGTCTTTTTAACATTCTAAATTCACCATGCACTGGCATAAAATACTCAGGATTAATTAATCTTAACATAAGCTTTAATTCTTCTTCTTTAGCATGTCCTGAAGTATGTACTTCACTTAACATAGTGTTATTGTAAACTTTTGCGCCTTTTAAATAAAGTTTATTTATTACCCTTGAAACAGATAATCCATTACCTGGAATTGGTGATGAAGATAAAATTACAACATCATTAGGTAATAATTTAATAAGTTTATGAGATCCATTCGCAATTCTAGAAAGTGCCGCTAAAGGCTCTCCTTGAGAGCCAGTGCATAGTAAGCATACTTTATTAGGTGGTAATTTTTTAGCTTCTTCTGGAGTTACAAAAATTGATTTATCTTTAATATATCCTCCTTGTATTGCTATTTCTATTGAAGTTTCCATACTTCTACCAAATAAAGCAATCTTTCTATTATTTTTTCTACAAGTTTCTACAATATGTTTTAAACGATAAATATTAGACGCAAAAGTTGCTAAAATGATTCTACTATCTGATTCTTGAGAAAAAATTTCACTTAAAGTTTCATCTACTTTAGATTCGCTCAATCCAAATCCTTCTGATAAAGCATTTGTACTATCGCTCATTAAAAGTTTTACCCCTCTTTTTCCAATTGCAGCCATTTTATGAATATTAGCATTTGGTCCAATAGGAGTCATATCAAATTTAAAATCTCCTGTTTCAACAATAGTTCCATTTGGAGTATGTACTACAATACCATGTGAATCAGGAATTGAATGAGTCGTTGCAAAAAATTCTACATCAAAGAATTTAGTTTTAATTCTAGTATTTTCATTATATGATACCAATCCTTTAAATGGAATATTACGTTCTTCAAGTTTTTTTCTAATTAAAGGGACAGCTTGATTTGGGGCATATATTGTTGGAATATTTACCGACTGTAATAAAAATGGAATTCCTCCTATATGATCTTCGTGACCATGAGTAATAATTAAACATTTAATTTTTTCTTGATTTTGTTTTAAAAAAGTATAATCAGGAATTACGTAATCAATACCTAATAATTCATCTTCTGGAAACATTACTCCAGAATCCATAATAATTATTTCTTCTTTATGCATAACAACATACATGTTTTTACCTACTTCTCCTAATCCTCCTAAGGCAAAAACCAATGTAGCGTCATTATTATTAAAAAATTTCATAGTTTCTCCTTTCTTAAATAAATTTATATTTGATATAAAATTTCCGTGGCTATCTAATTATATAAAATTTTTGACATTTTGTCCATAATTATTCATTTGTAGCTATATTTGTGTTATAATTTGGATTAAGACGAGGTGTTTTTAGTGATAAAGTATCGTAAAGGTGAAATAATAAAAGGATGTGTCACAGGTATTGAAAATTATGGAGCGTTTGTAAGTCTAGATGAATATTATAGTGGACTTATACATATTTCTGAAATTTCTACTGGCTTTGTAAATGATATCCATGATTTTCTAAATATTGGTGATACTATATATGTTAAGGTTTTAGATGTTGATAATGAAAATTGTCAAGTTAAATTAAGTATTAAAGATATTGATTATAAAGTTAAAAGAAAAAGAGAGCCTATTAAAGAAAGTCCTAATGGTTTCTTACCTTTAGAACAAAAGTTACCGGAATGGATAGAACAAAAAATAACTGAAATAAACAAAAAATAATTGTATTTTTATGTACAATTATTTTTTTGTTTAAAGATCAATAAAAAAACAAACTCTTAAATAAAGTTTGTTTAATTTCTAAATGGTGTCCCGCCCGAGGCTCGAACTCGGGACCCTTTGATTAAAAGTCAAATGCTCTACCAACTGAGCTAACGGGACAAATACAACAAAAATGGCTGCCTCGGCTAGATTCGAACTAGCGCATGTCAGAGTCAAAGTCTGATGCCTTACCGCTTGGCTAC
>CALVZF010000023.1 GCA_944372455.1 uncultured Bacilli bacterium | reverse complement strand
GCGGAATTGGTGAAGTGGTTAACACGCCGGATTGTGGCTCCGGTATGCATGGGTTCGATCCCCATATTTCGCCCCATTTATGGGAAAATCAAACCTTTTGGTTTGTTTGATAGCTAAAAGCTAGGAATTCTGGTAGGAAATCCTAGCTTTTTTGCATATTAAAGAAAGGTTTGATAGTATTAAATTTGAGAAAGTTAATATGTCATTAAATAAGAATTTATATAATAAGTTAAATAATATGTGCATATTTAATAATTAATAATAATACTTTTATGAGTTATATTTTACATGTTTTTATTTCCGGAACTACTACCAAAGAATATTTTGAAGATTTATTATTACATGAAACTATTGATTTTTGTGGAAGTGATTGTGCTACTGCTTTGAAAGAGGGAATAAATGAATTATTAACAAGAAAAATATCCTTAAAAAGAAGTTTTAAAACTAGTGGTTGTGGATATCCAAAGGAAGTTGCAATTGCTTACCCATTACAACAGATTTAAGGAATCCACTGATTTATATAAAGAAATTTCTATGTCAATAGAATATGAATTTCAAGATAAATATTATAAATATATGGATAGTTATAATGGTTTGTATGGTTTGTTTGAAAAAGTTAGTAACTATAAAAAATTGATTATGACAAAGTGTATTTATTAATAAATGAGTATATAGATATAAAGGAAAAGAAGAAACAAAGGTAAAAACTATCAAAAATTTTTATGATAGTTTAAATGTTAATAGACCAAAAAATTTAAAAAGTAAAGGTATAGAGGATTACATAAATAAAAGTATAAATGATAGCAACGATAATTTATAAAAACTGCAGTATGTAAGAAACTCTTACATACCACAGCAGACGATGAAAATTATAACAAATATAAGTTTATTTTATATTCCTCTAATTATGTTAACTATCATGGAAATTATTAATAACAGTATTATAAATAACCCATATTTACCAAAAAAAATAAACACATTTTTAATATATTTATCATCATTTCTAATAATGTCTATTATTAAAAATATAACGGAAAAAATTATAAATAAAAATACTGGTATACCAAGTATATTATAATTGAACGATTCAATTAAATTAAATTTTAAAATAGCTTTAATAGATCTAGTAAGTCCACAAGAAGGACAAGGAATATGTAAAAATCTTTTAAAAATACAAGGTATCTTTAAATTAAAAAGTAATACTAATGTTGGTATCAACATCAATATTACTAATACTATAAAATTTTTTAACCGTTTCATTAATCAGCTAAAGGATTTCCATTAGCATCTACATTATATTTACCAGTTAAAATAAAAATACCTTCTATTAAACCCCAAATACCAGAAATAACTGACAAGAATCCACAACTTAAAATAGTGATTAATAGTTGAGCAACTGCTTTACTAGTAAATCCTAAATAAAAATTATGTATTCCTAAAGCTCCTAAAAATATTCCAAGTAAACCGGCAGCAATTTTAGATTTTGCGTTTGGATCAGCACTATTAGTTTTCTTTGTACCGTCAACAAGAGCTCCACATTCTAAACAAACTTGAGCACCTTCTTTTAATTCTTTTCCACAATTGCTACAAAATTTTGCCATAAATACACCTCCATAACTAAATTTTATCATTTATTATTACTTCTTTCAATAGAAAAATTTAAATATTCTATCTGATAAATTTTATAATAATAATTTAAAAATATGATAAACAATTAAAAATGTGTAAACTTGATTAGTAAACTTTATAAAAATTTATATAATTAATTTTTAAATTTGTTATAATTAATGTATAAGATAAGGGAGGAATTGTAATGTTAAAAAATGTAAAAGTGGTTCAATATGGTTGTGGCAAAATGGCAAAATACATAATGAGATATGTAATTGAAAATGGCGGAGAAATTGTTGGAGCAATAGATATTAATGAAAATATCATAGGAAAAGACATCGGAGAAGTAATGGAAACTAATCCTTTAGGTGTTAAAATATCTAATGTTGTTGAAGCTAAAACTTTACTTCAAAATGTAAAGCCAGATATTTGTATAGTAACTACAATGAGTCTTATAAGAGATGTTAAGGCAGCTTTATTATTGTGTGCAGAACTAGGAATTAATGCAATTACAACTTGTGAAGAAGCTTTCTATCCATTTAATTCAGCACCTAAAATTACAGAAGAAATTAATAAGTTAGCAAAAGCTAATAATTGTACAATAACAGGAAGTGGCTATCAAGATGCATTCTGGGGAAATTTAATTTATACTTTAGCAGGAGCTACTCATAAAATAACCAAAATTAAAGGAAGCTCAAGTTATAATGTAGAAGACTATGGAATTGCTTTGGCAAAAGCCCATGGTGCAGGACTATCTAAAGAACAATTTGAAAAAGAAGTTGCAAGTCTTGATAATATAAGCGAAGAAGAAAGAAATAAATTAATTCAAAATAACGAATTTAATCCAAGTTACATGTGGAATGTAAATGGTTGGCTTTGTGATAAATTAGGACTTACAGTAGTTAGTCAAACTCAAAAATGTATACCTACATTTCATGATGAAGACATATATTCTAGTACTTTAAACATGACAGTAAAAAAAGGAGACGCTACTGGTATGAGTGCGGTAGTAACTACTACTACCAAAGAAGGAATAGAATTAGTTACTGAATGTATTGGAAAAGTATATTCAAAAGACGATTATGACAAAAATGACTGGACAATAGTTGGTGAACCAAATACAAATCTAGTTATTACAAGACCAGCAACGGTAGAACTTACTTGTGCAACTATTGTAAACAGAATTAAAGATGTAATTAATAGTGAACCAGGATATATTCCAACTTCTAGAATGGGAGATTTAAAATATATTAAAAATAAAGTTTAAAATTATATTATTAAAAAAATGAAACATAATAATTGTAGGTGATTATTATGTTTTTAAATACAAATTGGATGGAAGTATTAGATACAGTTTTTCGTTCTTTAGTATCGTTATTGACTTTATTTTTAATAACTAAAATGTTAGGAAAAAAACAAGTTTCACAACTTAGTTTATTTGATTATGTAATAGGTATCTCAATAGGAAACTTTGCTGCTGAAATGACTATTAATGTAGAATCACAATATATGAATGGTATAGTAGCAGTAATAATGTTTGGATTAGTAGCTTACTTAGTATCCATTTGGACAATGAAAAGCATACATATAAGAAGATTTTTTATGGGTGTACCTACACTTTTAATACAAAATGGTAAATTAATGGAGAAAAACTTAAAAAAAGTAAAGTTTGATATAAATGATTTATTAGAAGAGTGTAGAAGTAATGGCTATTTTGACATTAATGAAATAGCTTATGCCATTATGGAAGCAAATGGAACATTAAGTATTTTACCTAAAGGAGAATATAAACCATTAACTGTCCAAGATATGAATTTAAAACCATCAAAACAAGGATTATGTGCTAATGTTATAATTGATGGTAAAATAATGTATGAAAATCTAGATAATATTCATAAAACTGAAAAATGGTTATTAAAAGAATTAAAAATTAAAGGAAAAAAATTAGAAGATATTTTACTAGCTACTGTTGATATTAATGATAAATTAAATACTTATGGTAGAAATGATGATGAAAAAGCATTTGATGTATTGGAATAATATTAAAACAATATGATGCATTAATTTTATTAAATGTTGATTATTGTTTTTTGCTTTATATTTTGATATACTTATTTTATAAGTAAACTAGGAGGTATAATTGTGATAAGAGATTTATTTGAGGAAAAACCGTATCTTAAAAAAATAATACTTTTTGTATTGGCAGGGATTGTAGTAATTATTATAATAATTATAATTTTTTCCGTGATTTTTGGCGGAAAAATTGAATATGGAGAATTAGAAACTAAAATTCAAGAAGCTGCTATAACTTATTATGATACAAATAAAGAATCATTGCCGAGCGAAGGTAATAGTGTAGTTTTACAATATAATACATTAGAAGAAGCAAAATTATTGAAATCACTAGACAAATATTTGGGAGATAATAATTGTAGTGCAAATGTAACAGTTAAAAATAATGGTGGATTTTATAATTATTCAACCAAATTAGATTGTGGAAATGACTATCAAACAAAAGAAATTTATACTAAAATTTTATCCGACAATAAAGAAGTAACAAGCGGGGATGGTCTTTATCTACAAAATGATGGTTCTAAAGTTTTCAGAGGGGAAAAGATAAATAATTACTTAGAATTTGATTCAAAAATATGGAGAATTATAAAAATAGACAATGATAATTCAATTAAAATAATGTTAAATGAAGGTTTTGTGACAACTAGTTATGATAATAGATATAATACATCCCAAAACTCTAACTATGGTAAAAATGACTATATGATAAGTAGGTTAAAAGAAGCGCTAGAATCACTTCAAAATGATGACGAGTTTATTACTAAAAATAACAGATTTAATTTAGTACCTAAATCATATTGTATAGATAAAAAAAGTGAAAAAGATGATTTAAAAACAAATTTTGGTAATTGTACTAATTTTATAGAAAATCAGTTAGTCGGCGCATTAACTGCAGATGAGTTTGTATATACAAGCTTAGATAGTAATTGTTTAAGTATTTCAAATAAAGAATGTCAAAATTACAATTATTTAACTGGAAGAGAAAATTCATGGTGGACATTAACTGCAAATAAAGATAATACTTATCAAGCTTTTTATGTAAGTAGTTATGGGTCAGTAGAAACAGCAAATTGTTCAACAGAAATAAAAGCTAATCCAGTAGTATATTTATCGGGATCTTCAATTTATAAAGAAGGTTCTGGAACTTTTGATGATCCATATGTAATAAAATAGTATATTTATTTAAAATACATCCATAATATAATTGGAGGTATTTAATATGAGAAAAAAAGACGAAAATAAAAAAATTGGTTCTGAAGCAGAATCTTGTAAACATTGCGATTGTAATTCTAATCATAAGTTAGATGAACATGAAAACTTTTCTGATAATAATAATTCTGAAAAAAATAATGTTTGCAATAACTCTAACGAAAGAGAAGATTAAAGATAATTTTCTCTTTTTATTTGTCAAAAATTGAATGATAATTAAAAGTCTAAATTAGTTCTTCTACAAATATATTTTATTGTAGGAGGAAATCACATGTGGAATATTTTAAATAGTACAAATACTAAAACAGGATTGACAGAAAAACAAGTAGAAGAATCTATAAAAAAATATGGAGATAATAAAATATCTTCCACAAAACAAGAAGGATTTCTAAGACTTTTTATTGAAACATTAGGAGATCCTATAATTAAGATATTATTAATTGCATTAGGGATTAAAACCGTCTTTTTGTTTAAAGATTTTGATTGGTTTGAAGTAATTGGCATAGTAATAGCTATTTTTGTAGCATCTTTTATTTCAACTATTTCAGAATATGGTAGTGAAAAAGCTTTTGAAAGACTTCAAGAAGAAGCTTCTAAAATAAAATGTAGAGTTAAAAGAAATGGACAAGTTGTAGAAATAAATATAGATGAGGTAGTAACTGGTGATATTGTACTATTATCATCTGGAGATAAAATACCAGCTGATGGAGTTCTTTTATCTGGAAATATAAATGTAGATGAATCTAGTATAAATGGTGAAACTAAAGAAGCTTATAAACATCCAATAGATATAATAAGTAAAAAAATTGAAAATAAAAATGAACTTTATAGAGGAACTATCGTTTATGGAGGAGAAGGAAAATTATTAGTAACTAAAGTGGGAGAAAAAACTTTTTATGGTAAACTTGCTAAAGAACTACAAGAAAAACAACCTGATAGTCCATTAAAATTAAGACTTAGAAAACTTGCAGAAGTTATTAGTAAAATTGGATATTTAGGAGCAGTATTAGTTTCTGTTTCATATTTATTTTCAGTTATTTTTATAAGTAATAGTTTTAATTTAACTAAAATAGGAGAAACAGTTACCAATTTCCCATTGATGTTTGGACATATATTACATGCTTTAACATTAAGTGTAACTATAATAGTAGTAGCAGTTCCAGAAGGATTACCAATGATGATAACACTTGTTTTATCTTCTAATATGAAAAGAATGCTAAAAAATAATGTATTAGTACGTAAAATGATGGGAATAGAAACTGCAGGAAGTCTAAATATTTTATTTACTGATAAAACGGGAACTCTTACAAAGGGAAAACTTGAGGTAGTAGGTTTTAGTACTGGAGATAATAAAGATTATTACAGTGAATTAGAATTATCAAGAAACAGAAATTTACATCAATTAGTAAAGTTATCTTTTGTATACAATAATGCAAGTAATTACGATGAAAAAAGAGAAAATATAATAGGAGGAAATATTACAGATAGAGCTCTTCTTGCTTTTATTAAAACAGATCCATTTATGAATGTAGAAAAAATTTCATCAATTCCTTTTGATAGTAAAGCAAAGTATTCTATGACAAGAGTAAAATATGATTCTATTATAAACTTAGTTAAAGGAGCTCCAGAAAAATTAATTCCTTATTGTACAAGCTATTATAATGAAAAAGGGGAAAAAGAATTTCTTTACTCAAAAAGAAAGTTAAATGAAAAAATTTCTAATATGACTAAAAGAGGTATTAGAGTTTTAGCGCTTGCTACTTCAAAAGATAAAAATAATATTTTTAAAGATTTAACTTTAGTAGGATTAGTTTTCATTAAAGATGAGATTAGAAAAGAAGCTATAAAAGGAGTTAAATTAGTTAAAAAAGCTCATATACAAACGGTTATGATTACAGGGGATAATAAAGATACTGCAGTTGCAATTGCAAAAGAAAGCGGATTACTTACTAGTGAGCAAGATATTGTATTGACTTCAAAAGAATTAAATGAAAAAAGTGATGAAGAAATTAAAAAGATTTTGAAAAACTTAAAAGTAGTCGCACGATCATTGCCTCAGGATAAAAGTAGATTAGTTAAATTATCTCAAGATATGGGACTTGTAGTAGGAATGACTGGAGATGGAGTAAATGATGCTCCCGCATTAAAGAAAGCTGATGTAGGCTTCGCGATGGGTTCTGGAACAGAGGTTGCTAAAGAGGCAAGTGATATAGTTATTTTAGATGATAACTTTATATCTATTTCAAAAGCAATTTTATATGGAAGAACTATATTTAAAAGTATAAGAAAATTTATTATTTTCCAATTAACTGTTAATGTGTGTGCGATAAGTTTATCTATTATAGGACCATTTATTGGAGTACCAACACCAGTAACAGTAATACAAATGTTATGGATAAATATGGTTATGGATACTTTAGCAGGTCTTGCTTTTTCCTTTGAACCTCCACTTTTAGAATATATGGATGAATATCCTAAAAAGAAAGATGAACCAATTATTAATGAATACATGAGAGATGAAATAATTTTTACTGGATTTTATTCTGCTTTACTTTGTCTATTATTTTTAAAATTATCAATAATTAATAATCTATTTAGAACAGGTGTAGATAATATTTATTTAATGACTGCCTTTTTTGGATTATTTATATTTGTAGGTATATTTAATTGTTTTAATGCTAGAACTAATAGATTAAATTTATTTTCTCATCTTTTAGAAAATAAGGTATTTGTATTAATAATTGGAATTATTTTAATTATACAAATTTATTTAATATATCATGGAGGAACTCTTTTTAGGACTGCAGGTTTAACCTTAAATGAATTTATTTATATGATATTATTAGCTTCAACTGTAATTCCAGTAGATTTTATAAGAAAATTATATTTAAGATATAAAAAAAATATTGGTGGAGTTTAAATTTATAATATTACATTAATAAAAATAATAAAACCTAAAAATTGTATTATATTTTACTGGTTTTATTATTTTTATTAATACTAAAACATAAAATCAATTGTTTGTAATTTTATAAATAGTGGTATAATGTTTATATTGCAAAGGAGAAAATATGAAGGAAATTTATAAACTTAAAAATGTATATAAAATATACAAAAACTTTTCTAGTGAAAATATGGCTTTAGATGATATTAATTTGGAATTAAAAGAAGGACAAATAATAGTAATATTAGGACCTAGTGGTAGTGGTAAATCTACTATGTTAAATTTATTATCCGGAATAGATGTTCCAACTAAAGGAACTATTAATTTTTACGATAAGGAAATAGGTCAATTAACTGATGAAGAACTTATCACTTATAGAAAAGAAAACTTGGGTTTTATTTTTCAAAGTTATAATTTAATTTCAAATTTAACAGTTAAAGAAAATATTGAATTAGGATTAAATTTAGCTTTAAATCCTTTAGATATAAATCAAGTTATAGAAACAGTAGGACTTAAAGCTCATGAAAATAAATATCCATATCAATTATCTGGTGGACAAATGCAAAGAGTCGCAATCGCTCGTGCGCTTGTTAAGAATCCTAAAGTATTATTTTGTGATGAACCAACTGGTGCTTTAGATGAAAAAACTGGGAAAAATGTATTAGCTTCTTTACAAGAAATTAATCAAAAATATAAAACAACTATGATAATAGTTACACATAATCCTAGTATTGCAGATATGGCAAATACAGTTATAAAAATGAATAGTGGTAAAATTAAAGAAATTAAAACAAATAAAAAACAAAAAGATGCTATAGAGCTTAGGTGGGCGTAAAATGGGATTATTATTTTTGAATGCTTTTAAAGGACTTAAAAAGAAAAAAGTTCAAATAATAGGAATTATTTTTTTAATTTTACTATCAACCGGTATATATACTTCTATGAATAGTGCATTGGATAGATTAGAAGATAAATATTATTCGTATATAGAAGAACAAAATGTAGAAGATTTTAGTTTTGTTCCAGTTATTGATTATTCAAAAGATATAACTAGCAATCACATTAAAACTTTACTAGAAAAGGCAACTACTGAAGAAAAACAAATATTAAATAGTTATAATGTTTGTACTGCAAAAAAAAGTTGTAATGAAGCAATTTACTATCAATTATCACAATTATTAAATAAATATGGAATTATAGAAGAAATTTCAAATAGTAAAATAGATCAAATTAAAGATAAGTATGATTTTAATTATGCAATGGAATACTCTAAAATTATTAGTGATGATAAATATATAACTAAAGCAATTCCATATAATAAAAATAAGCAAATTAATAAACCCTACCTTATAGAAGGAAGATTCCCTAAAAAAGATAATGAAGTAACTGTATTACCTAAATTTGCTGAAGCTAATGGATTAGAAATAGGAGATAAATTAAAATTATCAGATAAAACTTATAAAATTGTAGGATATGCTTACTCTCCTGACCATATTTATCCAATGATTTCTTTCAATATGCCAATTTTTGATGAAAAATATAATAATATTGTATTTTTAAGACAAAATGCTTATGAAAGTCTTAATGGTATAATAGATGATGTTTATATAGCTAAATTTAATTATGAAACTGATCCTAAAAAGAGAATGGAAATAACAATCTCTGATGATGAAGAAATTTCTACTAAAAATCCTGCTAATATTATATTTAACGAAAACAAAGATAAACTTACTATTAGTATGTCGTCAGCTATGAGAAATGTTAGAATAGATATGATGCAATTAGAATTTAATGCTGATAGAAAATTTGCTTCATATTTCTTATATCTACTTTTAGGCATTTCTGTACTTATAATAATGATAATAGCTAAAAAACGTATTGATGATGAAAGGTTACAAATCGGTGTACTAAAATCATTAGGATATAGTTCCTCAAAAATAGCAACTAGTTATTTAGTATATCCAATAGTTGGTTCTCTTATTGGTGGAAGCCTTGGATACTTATTAGGTATATCATTACACAAAGTTTTGGCCACCTTCTATTTAAATTATTTTAACGTACCATTAGGTAACTTTAATTTCAATCCTAAATATCTTATAAACTCAATAATATTACCTATGATTTTTCTTTCAATATTAACATACTTAATTTCAAGATTCATGTTAAGAAAAAAACCATTAGATTTGTTAAAAGAAGGAAGTAATTTAAAAGTAAATCTTTTAAGTAAAATTAGTAATAAACTTACTAGTAAACTACCCTTTGAATATAGATTCAAATATTCTCTTGCCTCAAGATCTATTGGGAAATTATTGATTGTAGGAATTACTTCATTTTGTACTGGTTTATTACTTGTTTTAATATTAATAGGTTCCAATCTTTTTGGTAGTATGATTGATAAAACATTTAATAATTTTGAATACAAGTATATGGTTAATTATTCTAATATTATGGAAGGTACTGATGAGAATAACGATTTAGTTTTATCTACTTCATTAAATTTAGTAAATATTAAAGATAATAATAATAAAAACAAAAAATTTGATGAAGAAGATTATTCAATTACTTTAAATGGAGTAAACCAAGATTTAAATTATATAAAAATAGAAGATAAAGATAAAAATAACCTTATATCAAAATTAAAACAGGATAACGGAATTATAATTAATGAAAATATAAAAGAATATTTAGAAGTAGATGTAGGAGATACTTTAGTATTTCAAAATGGTAATAACGAATTAGAATATAAAATAATAGGTATAGAAGAAGCATTTTTAAGTCAATCAGCTTATATTGATAGAACAGTTTTAGCTAAAGATTTGGGATTAAATGAAAATTCTTACAATCAAAAATATAGCAAAGATAAGAAATATAGTAAAATGAGTAATTTAGAAGAAGCTGAACTTAAAAATATTTCAAATATTTTAAGTATAGAAGATCTAAGAAGAAATATGGAAAATCAAGTTCAAACTATTAATTCATCAATATATATAGTTATAATTTTTGCTTCTGTTATGGCACTTATAATAATTGCAGTAATTGCGAATATTGTGGTTGAAGAAAATAAAAAGACTATTTCTTTAATGAAAGTAATGGGATATAAAAATAAAAAAATAAGTTCCATTGTATTAAATATTTATACTCCAGTTGTAGTTATTTCATATTTATTATCAATACCAGCTATGATAGGAATATTAAAATGGATTGTAAGTTTATTAGTTGGAGACGTAAAAATGGCTATTCCTATAAGTATATCGCCAACAATGGCCATAATAGGATTATTAGGATTGTTAATTGCTTATTATATCGCAATTAATATGTCTAGAAAAACTTTAAATAAAGTTCCATTAGCCATTGCTTTAAAAAGAGAGTAGGGGTATTATGAAACCAATATTAGAAATGAAAAACGTATTTAAAACCTATTATTTAGGAGAAGTTCCTATACACGCTTTAAATGGAGTTTCGCTTTCAATTAATGAAGGAGAAATTGTAGTAATATTAGGACCTAGTGGTGGTGGAAAAACAACATTATTAAATGTATTATCTGGATTAGATACAATTACCTCTGGAAGTTTATTCTATGATGGAAAAAATATAACAAAATTAAGTGATAGAAAAAAGACTAAATTTAGAAAAGAAAATTTAGGATTCATTTTTCAAACTTACAATTTGTTAGAACATTTAAATGTTTACGAAAATATTTTAGTCGGTAAAAAACTTGCTAAAGAATATTTAGATATAGATAAAATTATAGAAACTGTGGGCCTTACTAAACATAAATATAAATATATGCACGAACTATCAGGTGGAGAACAACAAAGAGTATCTATTGCACGTGCAATAGTTAAAAATCCAAAAGTAATGTTTTGCGATGAACCAACTGGAGCCTTAGATGAAAAAACTGGAAAAATAGTTTTAGAATCACTTATCAATATTAATAAAGAATTTAATACTACTATGATAATTGTTACACATAATCCAGGAATTGCTTTAATAGGTGATAGAATCATTAAAATGAATAGTGGTAAAATAAAAGAAGAAATTATAAATAAAAAAAGAACAGATCCAAAGAATATCCCTTGGGGGTAAAAAACTTATACTAAAAATAGTTAATGTTATTTTAATAATGTTAACTATTTCTTTTTATGAATCTAAGAATTGAAAAAAAATATAATTAATGGTATACTTTATATTGATAAAATTTAGAAGGTGATTATTAGTGAAAGAGAAAATCTTTAATATTTTAAAAAAAATAATAAATATTAATTATAAAGATTATATTAAAACTAGTATTTTATTCTTAACGTTTATTATAACTAATTTAATAAATTCATCGTTACTTAGATTTTTTACAGTTAAAAATTATTTTGATTTTAAACCGATTATAGCAGATTTAGCCTTCTTACTATTTATTGGTATTTTTGCTTACTTTTTTAAACCTAAAAATCGTTTTAAATATTTTATGGTTTGGTCAATTTTTTTAACAGCAATTTGTGTTATTAATTCAATGTATTATACATTCTTTATGTCATTTTCATCAATTTCGTTACTAGCAACATCAATGCAAGTAGTGGATGTAGGAGATGCCCTAGTAAAGAATGTCATTGAGATAAAAGACTTTATATATATTTGGCAACCAATATTATTTGTAGTTGTCCATCGTTTACTTAAGAAAAAAGAATATTATATAACAGTAGAAAAAACAGAAAAAAGAAAAAAACGTGCATTCAATACCGCAATACTTGCTTGTATAACTGCTGCAATCTTTATATTATCACTTAGCGCCCTTGAAATAGGTAGATTTAATAAACAATGGAATAGAGAATTTATAGTTTCCAAGTTTGGTATCTTTGTATACCATATAAACGACCTAGTAAAAAGTTTAGAACCAAAGTTTAATACATTATTTGGTTACGACAATGCATATAAAGAATTTAGAGAATACTATGAAACTAATAAAACTGAACACAAGGCTAATAAATATACAAATATTTTTGAAGGAAAAAATGTTATTATGGTTCATACAGAAAGTATGCAAAGAGTCGCAATGGAAACTAAATTTAATGGTCAAGAAGTAACTCCTAATTTAAATAAATTAGCTAAAGAAGGATTATATTTTTCAAATTTTTATTCACAAGTAAGTGTAGGAACAAGTTCTGATACAGAGTTTACTTTAGCAACTTCTTTAATGCCCGTAAATAATGGTACAGTATTTATTAGTTATTTTGATAGGGAATATGTGGCACTCCCACAACTTATGCAAGAAAAAGGATATTATACATTTAGTATGCATGGGAACAATGGAAGTTTCTGGAATAGAAATGTAATGCATAAAAATTTAGGATATCAAAAATTTTATTCATCTAATTCTTATGATATAGATGAAAAAATAGGGTTAGGTTTATCAGATAAATCTTTCTTTAGACAATCAACAGAAATTATAAAAGGAATTAAAGAAGAAAAAAAAGATCAACCATATTTTGCAACTCTTATCATGTTAACCAACCATACTCCATTTGATGAGGTAGATAAATATGGAGAATTTCCCGTAACGATGAAATATACCACTACAAATGAACTTGGTCAAACAATTGAAGCAGAAGCACCATATATGGAAGGTACTAGCTTAGGAAATTACTTTAAATCTGCACACTATGCAGATAGTGCTATTGGTGAATTTATTCAAGAATTAGACCAAGCAGGATTGCTTGAAAATACTGTTTTAGTATTCTATGGAGATCATGATGGTAGACTTCCAAAAGCAGATTATAATAGAATGTATAATTATGACCCAGTAAATGATAAAACTTTATCAAAAGATGATCCAAACTATGATGAATTTGATTATTATGATTATGAATTAAATAGAAGTGTTCCATTAATTATATGGACTAAAGATACTCAGTTTAAAAAAGAAATAAAAACCGCTATGGGAATGTATGATTTATTACCAACATTAGGAAATATGTTAGGGGTATCAAGCCCATATCAATTAGGACATGATGTAATGAGTTTAACTGACAATTTAGTACCTTTTCCAAATGGAAACTGGTTAAGTAATTCAGTATATTACAACAATTCTAAACAAGAATATTTACCATTAACTGATGAACCAATAAGCGATGAATATATTAAAGAAAATAGTGAAAAAGCAGATCAAATATTAAAAGTATCAAATAATATAATAGTTTATGACTTAATAAAAAAAGATTTAGAAACCAAAGAAAATGGGGAAGGAAAGTAGTTAAATTATGGAAAATAAAAAAACTAAAAGAAGAATGAAAAAAGGACCAAAAAGATTATTAATAATATTGTTAATTGTAGTTTTATTTGCTCTTTGTATTATCTATTTAATAAATAATTTTACAGTTAAAAAGCCAGTTAATAAAGAAGCTAAAATTATAGATGAAATTAAAGACTATGGGTATGTTTTAGAAGATAATGAAACAAACTTATATAAAGATTTATTTAAACAGCTTAATACAGTTTTATCTAAAGATGAAATAGACTATGAAGAATATGCTGTATTAGCTTCAAAATTATATGTAGCAGATTTTTATAATTTAGATAATAAGACCACAAAAAATGATGTAGGAGGCTCACAATTCATATATAGTAGTGCACTAGATAACTTCCTATTAAAAGCTAAAGATACTCTTTATAAAAATGTTCAAAGCAACATATACGGAGATAGAAAACAAGAATTACCAGTAGTTAAAAGTATTGAAGAAGTAAGCGTTGAAAAAACCACTTATACAATTAATAAAGAAGAAAAAGAAGCCTACCAAGTAGTTCTTAATTGGGAATATGAAAAAGATTTAGGATATGATGATGAAAAAACTATTATTTTGGCTAAAGAAGATAAAAAGTTAGGAATAGTAGAAACTAAATCACCTAATAATGAAGAATAGAAAATAGTAAAACCCGTTGATAATATAACGGGTTTTATATTTTGTCAAAAAAATAATGAGGTAATTGACTCATTATTTTTTTGACTATTAATTAATACCACTATTTTCTAAAGCAGGATCATCTTCTGTGTTAGAGTCATCAGTACCATTATCCGGTTTTTCATTACCTTCATCTGGATCTGTTGGAGTATTATTATCACCAGTATTTTCTTCACCATTATCACCAGTAGTCTTTTCTTCAAAAGTAATAATAATACTTTCACCAGTTTCTAATAAACTACCACTTACCTTATCCACTTTAATAACTACAGCGTTGTCACTACTAAATTTACCTTTATATTCAATTCTAACACTTACTGGAAGGGTAGTACTCCAAGCATCTACTTCTTTTTTAGTTTTACCAATCAAATTAGGTAAATAACATTTAGTATTTGTAGTACCTTCTTCACAAACTTGAGTAGTATTATTTTCTTCTTCTTTTTCTTCCTCTTTACTCATTATACCAAAAGTTATAGAACTTACTTTACTTAATTCAGTGCCTTGTGAAACACTTTGAGTAACAACTGTACCATCTGAATAGTTTTCATTATATCCTTTGTCACCTTTTTTAACAGTAACAAAATTAACTTTAATATTACGAGCACTAGCCCAATTTGAAACATAACTTTTACTTTCTCCAATAAAACTTGGTAATGTTGATATATTTGAAGAACTATCTTTTTCTCCTTGTCCAATTACTTTCTTTTCATAAACTTCGTTTATAGAAAAATCAAATGTTTTGGTTAGAGTAGGTTCTTTCATATCCAAATTAACTTTCATAGCATCAGTTACTGCTGATAAACTTGATTTATAATAAATATAATTAGATAAATTAAATCCAAAGGATTCATCATATATCATTTTAGTATATCCATCTAAATATAATTTTTCCATACTAATTAAATCTTCAGTAGTAGTATGAGAATTAAGTAAAATATTTTTACCCACATTATAGAAAGATAAAATTTGATTTGTAGTTAGATTTGTATCCATATTTTTAGAAACAGTATTAAGTAAATCATTTATTTTATCTAAACTATCAATTGTTGAAACTTTCTTTAACATTCCTTCAATTACTAATTGTTGATTTAAACCTCTTTGAATATCCCCTAGTGCGAGTGTTTTTCTATGACGAGCAAGCGCTAAGGCTTGTTCACCATTTAAATGTTGTTCACCAGTATTTAAACATATAGTACTACTTCCAAATTGTCTATCACTATTTTGTTCACAGAATTTAAATGGAACATCTACATCAATACCACCTAAGGCATCAACCAAATCTACAACCCCTTTAAAATTCATTTTAACATAGTAATCAATATCAATTCCTGTAAAGTTTTCAATTGTTTTTTGCATACATGAAACTCCTTGCCAAGAAGCATGAGTTATTTTATTCTTCTTATGATTTGCAAAACACATAATAGGAACATAAGTATCTCTAGGAATACTAAGTACAGTAGCATTTAATGTATTAGGATTAAAAGTAATCAACATTAATGAATCTCCATTAAACGCAGCATCTTTCGTTAATCCGTCTTGTTCAGAGTCAACACCCATCAAAAGCACAGTAAATGGTTCTTTAACTATATTTTTAGTATTTATAGCTTCCTTTTCTTCAGTTTTCTTAAATTCTTTAGATTTTGAAGTTATAACTTTTACTTCATCTTTAATATTTGCAAATTTTTCAATTGAATTAAACATAACTGTGTATTTAGAAGTAATAAATGTAGCATCTATTTTTTTATCATATAAATCATTTAACATACTAGCATAATCAGAATATTCTTTAATTTCATTATTTTCTTTAAGATTGTTTTCTTTAATTATAAGATTAGCAATCTCGTTATCTTCAGATCCTTTATCTTTATTAATTATTCCAATTGTTTTATCATCAAGATCATCTATACTTTCAATATTACTATCTCTTAATACTATTAAATCAGTAGTATAGGTAATAGTTTTCTTATTTATACTACTAATCGGATTATAAATTTTTATAATATTATATCCGACAAACCCTTGAGCACTTATACTAATAACTATAAATATTAAAAATAAAATATAAAGTAAGTTTTTATTTTTAATAACCGCTTTTATCCAAAAATTTAAAAAGATAAGAGCCATTATTACTGCAAATCCCATAATGGCATATCTAATAATAGTTTCTATCCCACTAAGAAGCATAAGCGAATAAATAAAATATGCAGCCGCCCCAATATTTATTAATACTAGAAATCCTAAAATATATATCCAAGCTTTCTTGTTATTTTCTTTTAAACATTTTTTAAATTCTTTGAATTTTTTAAACATAATTACCTCCAGCTTTTTTATACTGTTATAATTATATATCAAAAAGTAAATTTAAACAACACCTATATTCTAAAAATCAATATCTGTTATATCCAATTTACATAAACTCCTTTTCTAATTTTTATAGAAATGTTATAATTTAAAATATAATAAAGGAGGATTTTAATGATAGGTAAAGTAGTTGGAATTTTAGAAAATCAGATTCAAATTAAATTAGAACTAGAACAAGATAAAAAAAGTGAAATAATAAATACTCATATAGTATTTGAAAGTACAGATAGCTTATTAGTAGGAGAAGTATTATCTGTGAAAGATGATTTTGCAGAAGTATTATTAATTGGAGAATTAGAAAATGAAAAATTCTTACCAGGGGCTATAAAAAAACCTGAATTGAACTCTTTAGTTAGAAAAATTACTGATGAAGAATTAAATTTAATAATAGGTATAGATAAAAATAAAAAAGATGAATATTTTTATTTGGGTAAAACTCATATATATAATAATTATCCAATTAATATTAAATATAATGATTTTTTTAGTGGACATTTTGCTATTTTTGGAAATACTGGTAGTGGTAAAAGCTGTGGAGTAACTAGAATAATTCAAAATGTGTTGGAGAAAACTAATCCCATTGCCTATAAAGCTAATTTATTTATTTTTGATGTTTACGGTGAATATAATAAAGCTTTCAAAAATATTAATCAAAAGTATAAAAACATTAATGCAAAAATATATACTACAAACTTAAATCAATACGACGATAATATTATTAACATCCCATTTTGGTTATTAGGTCTTGATGATATAGCGTTATTATTAGGAGCAACAGATCCAATTCAATTACCAATAATTCAAAAAGCATTAAAACTAGTACAAATCTTTGGAAGAAAAGAAGATGAAATGGTAATTAAATACAAAAATAATATAATAGCTAAAGCATTACAACAAATATTATATAGTGGAAGAACTCCTTCTCAAATTAGAGATCAAATTTTAGCAATACTTTCTACATTTAATACTAAAGAACTTAATACTGAAAGTAAAATTGTACAACCTGGATATATTAGAACACTTAAACAATGTTTAATAATTGATTCTTCTGGTAAAATTAATGAAATGGAATTAGTAAGTGAATTTATAAAAAGTTTTATAGATGATTCATTAGAATATAATGTTCCAAACACCCCATATCCTTATGGATTAACAGAATTTCAAGAAGCATTAGATTTTGCTTTAATTTCAGAAGGTATATTAAAAAGCGACAAAATTTATGATCAAACTAATCTTTTAAGAGTAAGACTAGATTCTATAATAAATAGTGAGACTGCAACATTCTTTAAAACTAAAACTTATATTTCAAAAGAAGACTATATTAAAGAATTATTAACTACTAATGAGGGTAAGAAAGCCCAAATAATTGATTTTAATATGAATTATGTAGATGATAGGTTGGCTAAAGTAATTGTTAAAATTTATTCTAAAATGTTATTTGAGTTTGCCACTAAATTAAAATATAGAGCCACTTTCCCTTTTCATATAATTGTAGAAGAAGCTCATAGATATATTCAAAACGATACGGATACCTATTTATTAGGATATAATATTTTTGATAGAATCGCTAAAGAAGGAAGAAAATATGGAGTAATTTTAGGACTTATTTCACAAAGACCATCTGAATTAAGTGAAACTGCACTATCACAATGTACAAACTTTTTAATCTTTAGAATGTTACATCCTAAGGATTTAAGTTATGTAGAAGAAATGGTACCGAATATTACTAGTGAAATTGCTAAAAAACTCAAAACCTTACAACAAGGTACATGTATAGGATTTGGTTCTTCGTTTAAAATTCCAATAATAATAAAACTGGATTTACCTGATCCAATGCCAGAATCTACTAACTGTAATATAATACAAAGTTGGTTTATTGATACTTTAAAAAAAGTCGGATAACTTCCAACTTTTTACTTTTTTCTAAATAAAATAACAAAAATCTACAAATAAATTGACACAAAATATTTGTTTGTGCTAATATTAAATTGTAAGTTTACAACAGTCTGTCAAGTAATGTAAATTTATATTTATCAGAATTAAAAAATAAGTAAGTAGAATAGGGGGATGTTTTTTGAAAAAACACATGAAGTTGTGCAAAAAATTATTTGCATTTGTTCTAGCTGTTACTATAACTTTTGGATCATCAATAGTTCCTGTTAGTGCACTTGAAAAAAGTTTCTCAGAAGAAATAGTAACAAAAGAAGAAGTATTAAATGCTTATAACGATTTTAAAGCACATAAAAATCAAATTACTGATAAAATTAATGAAATAAATAGTGGAACACCAAGTGCTGCTAAAAAAGAAGCAGTAGATGAAGCTAATGAAGCTTTAAATGAAATTAATTCTGTATTTAATAATGATACTGTTACAGTTACAACTACTGCATATAACATAATAACAGTTTTAGTAGATTTTAAAGATACAGAAAATTTAGGTTTAACAATTACCAATGAAAAATTAAAAAATCAAGCGTATCTTGATACAAAGAATATTATTGCCGAATATGATAATATGGTAACATTTGTATTAACATATTTAAATCAAAGTGAAGATTATACAGTTTTAATAAATAATGTAGGAAATACTCTTGATTTAGTATCTAACTATGTAGATAAATTAGAAATATTAGATATTACTTATGACAGAAACATGTATCAAACTTATATTGTAGATTTTGCTACTCTAATGATAAGTGAAGCAAACCCTTCAAATATTGAAGCACTTAATGATTTAGAAACTAATATTAATAATTTTAATACTAGTTTAATATCATTATTAAGTAGTTCATTATTAGAAAAATTTAATAGTTTAGAATCATTAGTGAATTCTAAAGAAATGGATGGTCTTGATTCTATTAAAGCTAGTATAACTTACAATAAAAGTTTATTAGTTCCTGGATGTGACCTATTACAAATTACAGATAATTATTTAGAAATTAAAAATAATTTTGAACAAATTCTAAATAATTATGAACAAGATAATCCAAATCAAGAATATATAAATACTAATTTTGATAAAATAGAAGAAGAATTAAATAAAGTTTATAATTCAACTCTAACAATTGATCAAATTAATTCAATATTAGAAATCGCTACAATTCAAGATAATACTAAATTAACTTTAGAATTATTAGTTAATTCAATGGACCAAGATAAACTAGCAGACAAATTAGTTGCTGGAGAAATTAACTATGATACATTAGAAGCTTTTGTAGAGTTAAATAACAATAATATAAGTATTTTAAGTACTATAAATGAGGTTAAAAATTCTATTGAAAATAGTTCAAATCCAAATCCAAGTAAAGATGAATTAAATCAATACTTTGAAACTATGCTTGATTCTAAATTATTCAGTATGAATAGTTATTTTATGGATAAATTAAATAATTTAAATAATGCTTCTAAAACAGAAGAAGAAAGATTAGAAATTTTAAATAAAATTAATTTAGTTGAATTTTCAATCAATAAGTTAAATGCTACTTTAAATAAAGATATCACTTTAATAACTGATAAGATTAGTGAATTAAAAGAGTTTTATAGTAAGTCTTGTGATAATACATTAAAGAATTTAATTGCAAATAATATTGAATTAGATTTAACAAAAGAAAATCAAACTATCACTGTAGGTCATGATGTAACAAGTATAGAACTTATATTTGAAGCAAATAATCCTAATGCAAAAGTAGAAGTATTAAACAATACAGATTTAAAAGTAGGAGAAAATACTGTACTTGTAATAGTAACCGCACCTAATGGTGAAGTAAGACAATATACATTAACTGTTGTAAGACAAGAAAAAGAAGCTAGTAATCTAGTTACTACTGTTAGTAATACAAATCAAAATAATACAGAAGATGAAGAAAATAGCAGTGTTGAAACTGTAAAAGTTAGTACTGAAGATTCAACAGCTTTAGAAGATGATGAAAAAACAGTAGATAATGAAGAAAAATCTAATACAAGTGATAGTAGTGAAAAATACAACGAAGAAATAGAAGAAGATGAAGGAACAAATGGACTTATTATTCTTATAATTGTTGTAGGAATCGCACTTGTAGGATTTGGAATTTATAAATTATTTGGTGATAAAGAAGGTAAAAAGATAGAAAAATCTTTTGGACCAAATCTTAATTCTCAAAATAAAAAATCAAATAATAATCAAATAAAGCAAAATACTAAAAAAAGAAAATAACAATTGTTGGTTCTTTGTCAAATAGTGTTGGTGAAGAAAAAAATACAATGTAAAGGGATGATGAAAATCATCCTTTTATAATG